>NZ_JBNHGJ010000003.1:0-227298 GCF_059091165.1 Arthrobacter sp. Hb9-2
TCCCGATCCGTCGTGCCCGTTGTCGCCAGCCCCTTCGGCAGCGGCCGCGATGCCGTCCGCCATTTCGGCGAGCAGTACCGGACGGAGCCCTGCCGGTGCGCTGATCTGGTAGTCCTGGCCCCTGACGTCGAAGCCGCGGGCCGCCTCGGCCCGGACTCGGGCAAAGGTCTGGTCCGGGGCGAGGGCGCGGCGCAGTCCGTCCAGCGACGGGCCTGCGCTGGATTGGCCGGCGGTGGACGGGCCGGGAAGGCTCATGGCAGAAGCTCCTGTGGTGTTCAGTGGGTCGCAGGCAACGCGAAAACCCGAAATTCGCTTCGAATCCCGGGTAAACCCAGCCTACCCTCCTGCGCCGACATGGCGGGCTGATGGGCGCGGTTAGGCTGGCAGAGCCCAGGCAGGCAGGCAGGGCGGCCGTCCAGACGCGCTGCGGCTCCGAACAGCTTAAGGACGAAGAGGAGACAGCATGACCGGAACCAGCAATACCCAGCGTTCACCCAAAACTGTCCTGGTTACCGGGGCCACCGGCTACATCGGCGGCCGGCTGGTGCCAAAGCTCCTGGAGGAGGGCCACACCGTCAAAGTACTGGTGCGCTCACCTGACAAAATCGCCCGCGTCCCGTGGCGCGACAGGGTGGAGGTCGTGGAAAGCAGCCTGGACGACGGCGACGCGTTGCAGGCGGCGCTTTCCGGCGTCGACGTCTTTTACTACCTGGTGCATTCCATGGCTGCGGGGGCAGGCTTTGAAGCCAAGGAACAGGCGATGGCAGGGGCGGCGGCGGAGGCCGCAGCCGCCGCGGGGGTGGGCCGGATCATCTACCTGGGCGGTCTCCACCCCAAGGGTGTGGACCTGTCCACCCATATGCGCTCCCGCGAGGCAGTGGGCAAAGTGTTCCTGGACTGCCCGGTGGACGCCATCGTGTTCCAGGCGGGAGTGGTGATCGGTTCCGGTTCAGCCTCCTTCGAAATGATCCGCCACCTTTCCGAGACGTTGCCGCTGATGCCGGCGCCCAGCTGGGTTTGCAACCGGATCGAGGCCATCGCCGTGCGGGACGTCCTGTACTACCTCGTGTCAGCGGCATCCTTGGAAGGGTCCATCAACCGCACGTTCGACGTTGGCTGCCGCCAGGTGCTGACGTATGCCGGAATGATGAAGGAGTACGCCGCCGAAGCGGGCTTGCCGTACCGGGTGGTGCTGGCACTGCCTGTCCCTGCGCCGAAGCTCGCCGGGATGTGGGTTGCACTGACCACACCCATCCCGCTGTCCATGGCTGTGCCCCTGGTCCAGTCCCTCCAGCACGACGCCGTGTCCAATGAGCACGACATCGACGAGTACATCCCGCAGCCCGACGGCGGCCTCACCGGCTACCGCACCGCCGTCGCCCTGGCCCTTGGCAAGGAACGCGACGGCCAGGTGGAGACCACGTGGGCCAACGCCGGGGTGGCCGCCGATCCCCTGCCCAGCGACCCCGACTGGGCCGGCCACAAGGTATACATCGACGAACGGACCTTCCACGGCGACGTGGACCCCGCCCACGTGTGGACGGTCATCGAGGGTATCGGCGGCCGGAACGGCTGGTACTCCCTGCCGCTGGCCTGGCAGGTCCGCGGCTGGCTGGACAAGCTCACGGGCGGCGCCGGACTGCTGCGCGGACGCCGGCACCCCCACACGCTGGCCCCCGGAGAGGTAGTTGACTGGTGGCGGGTGGAGCGGATCGACCGCGGAAAGCTGCTGCGGCTCCGGGCGGAGATGCGTGCTCCGGGCAGGGCATGGCTGGAGCTGTCGGTGGAGCCGGACGGGAATGGCAGCCGCTACCGCCAGCGGGCCATCTTCTTCCCCAAGGGCCTCAGCGGGCGGCTGTACTGGCTGGCCGTCCTTCCCTTCCACAGCCTGATCTTTCCGGCCATGGCAAGGAACATCACCGGGGCGGCCCGGAACATGGTGGATGCGGAACGGACAGCCCGGACCCCGTAGGATGTTTGGAGCCTAATCCGATCCCACGTCCCAGGAGGACCCATGGCCTTGAGCGCAACCACCACCCTTCCGCACTCCGTCCCCAACGTTGCAGCTGTCCTGGTGGATGAAGATTTCCAGCGCCACGTCAGCCAGCTTGTCGGCGGCAGCCTCGAATCCTTTACGGTCAACGGCGACGTTGCCGGGGCGTTCAGCGCCACGTCCGTGCGGACCCTTCCCACCACCCGGCTTCCCGAGTTCGCCCGCAAGTTCGTGGGTGAACACCTCAAGGTGACGCAGGTGGAAAACTGGGACGCCCCCGCGGCGGACGGTTCCCGCCAGAGCAACATCTCGCTGAAGATCGCCGGAGCCCCCGTAGACGTTACCGCCGTCCAGCGGCTCGTGGCTGCCGACGGCGGCACGCGCGTAGAGCTTGAAGGCGAAGTAAAGTCTTCGGTGCCGTTCCTCGGCGGAAAGATTGCCGACGCCGCAGAACCCATGGTTGCCAAGGCACTGAACCTCCAAGCCAAGCAGGCACAGGCCTGGTTGGAAAGCCACTAGTCCGTGGAACTGCCCGTAGTCGCCGCCCTGGTCCTGGTCATCGCTGGCCTCTGGTCCCTGGTGGTCTGGCCGCAGTTCCTGCGCCGGGTCATGAAGGATCCCCGAGCCCGGGACGCCGCCGGCAAGGCCACGAAGTTCCTCACCGTTCACGTGGTGCTGGTCAGCATCTCCATGGTGCTGGGGGCGGCCACGGCCCTCATTGGCATCATGGGTCTGTTCGGTTAGGTCATACCTTAAAGAAGTCCGGCCCTCCTTCCTGCGGGAAGGAGGGCCGGACTTCTTGATGCCAGGACTTTTTGTTTTCAGGACTGTTGTCAGGCGGCCTGGTTGAGCGCGTCCTCCGCCGCGACCCAGGAGATCATGGCGCACTTGACGCGGGCGGCGTACCGCGCCACTCCCTCAAATGCCGCGGCGTCACCGAGGATTTCGGGGTCGGCGGGTATTTTGCCCCGGGACCGGAGGACCTCGCGGAAGTTGTCGATCACCTCGTGCATCTCGGCCACTGTCATTCCCTCGGCCAGGTCCGTGAGGACGGAGGCGGACGCCATGGAAATGGAGCAGCCTGCGCCGTCCCAGGCAATCTGTGCCACTTTGCCGTCGGCTACGGCCAGGCGCAGGGTTACTTCGTCGCCGCAGACGGGGTTCAGCTGGTGTGACTGCCCCGTGGTGGCGCCGTCCGGTGCCTCCCTCCCGGCCAGTCCGCTGCCATGGCGGGCTTTGGAATGGTCAAGGATGATCTGCTGGTACAGGTGGTCAAGGCTCATGTCATACCTTCGATGTGCGTCTGCGTTTGATGTATTTAGGCGCGGAAGTAGGCGCGCACGCCCGCAACGGCATCCAGGAACTGGTCCACGTCATCGGTGGTGTTGTACAGGTAAGCGCTGGCCCTGGTGGTGGCCGTCAACCCCAGCCGGCGGTGCAGAGGCTGGGCGCAGTGATGGCCAACACGCACGGCGATTCCCCGCGAATCGAGGAACTGGCCCACATCATGGGCGTGCACTCCTTCGACGTCGAACGCTGCGAGCCCTATCCGGTCCTGGCCGGCAGCGGGTCCCAGGACCCGGATTCCCGGAATGGACTCAAGGCCGGTGATCATCCGCTGGCCCAGCTCAGCCTCCCAGCGGTGGATCCGGTCCAGCCCCGTTTCGGTCAGGTAGTTCGCTGCAGCAGCCAGCGCCACAGCCTGGGAGATCCGCTGGGTTCCGGCCTCAAAGCGCTGGGGTGCAGGAAGGTATTCGGCGCGTTCCATGGTCACCGTGGTGATCATGGAACCACCTGTCAGGAACGGCGGCAGGATGTCCAGGACGTCCTGCTTTCCGTAAAGTACGCCGATTCCCGTTGGGGCAAGCATCTTATGGCCGGAAAAGACAGCGAAGTCGATGTCCAGCTCTTTGACGTCCAAGGGCATGTGGGGTGCAGACTGGCAGGCGTCCAGGACCACCAGCGCGCCCGCGTTCCGGCCCAGGGCGGCCAGTTCCCGAACGGGGTTGATGGTGCCCAGGACGTTGGAGGCGTGCGTAAAAGCCAGCACCTTGGTACGTGCGCCGACGATGTCCGGGGCGAGGTCCATGCGGAGGCTTCCGGCGTCGTCCACCGGGATGTAGCGCAGGGCCGCCCCGGTACGGAAGGCGAGTTCCTGCCAAGGTATGAGGTTCGCGTGGTGCTCCATCTCCGTCACCACGATCTCGTCGCCCGGGCTCAGCGCAAGGTCCTTCAGCCGGGCGTCGCCCCGCCCTTGGGTGGCCCAGAGGCCGGCGTTGGAGAGCGCATAGCTGAGCAGGTTCAGGCCTTCGGTGGCATTGGAGGTCCAGACGATTTCGGAGTATTCGGCGCCTACGAAGTCGGCCACGGTCTGCCGGGCGTCCTCGAATGCTTCGGTGGCCTCGACGGCAAGATGGTGGGCGCCCCGGTGCACGGCAGCATTGCGCTGCTCATAGAATTCCTGCTCGGCTTCGATGACACTCAGCGGGTTCTGGGACGTGGCTCCGGAGTCCAGATAGATCAGCGGGCGTCCGTTGACCAACTGGTCCAGGACCGGGAAGTCGTTGCGGATGCGCTGCACTTCGGCGTTATCCATGACCGGCAAGGCGCGTTCCAGTGTGGCTGGCGTTGATACTACGGCCAAAACTAACTCCTTGAGATGCCAACGGATGACACTCAATTGTCCCACAGCACGGCTGTGGCGGCCGCCTGGAGGGGCAGCCGCCACAGTCGCTCCGGGCTTCAGCCCGCGGAATGGAGGGCCGGCGACGGCTGGGGGGAGAGTCTCGGTCTCAGAAGACTCTGACGTCGCCGGCCCCGTCCAGCCCGGCCCAAAAGGACCGGAAGTTTGTCGGGACGGAGGAGCTTGTTCTGCTGTAGGCAACTCTTACGGCTTCTTTTGTGCCGGTTCCTTTTGCCTCCTTAAGTAAATACTCCGGCGGCACCCTGCACACGAGTAGGGAGTACTCGAATTCGTCGTCCCAGGACTACCGGGGCAGCCTGCGGTACCCGCATTGCCGCGGCGGCAGCCGGCGGAAGGGCTGAGCCGGCATACAGCCTCGCGGCTTGGGCAGGCGGAAGTGGCAGGTGCAGGTGTTGGGTAGGCGGCAGGTGTTGGGTAGCGCCTATTTGGGGAGGGCTGACTCGAGCTCGTCGCGGCTGCGTACACCCAGCTTTACGTACGTACGGTACAGGTGCCCTTCTACCGTGCGTACAGAGACCATCAGCCGTTGGGCGATTTCCCTGTCAGTAAGGCCCTGCACGGCCAGGCCGACGATGTCCTGCTCGCGGCGGGTGAGGTGGACGGCGGGAGCAGCAGCAATGAAGCGCCCTTCCCTGAACCGTTCCCCCAGTTCGTGGTCGCATTTCTCACGCAGCGCCACGGCTTGCCTGGACCGCCGGCGTTCTCCGGCCTGCTCCAGGAGGGTACTCGCGCGGGCATAAGCCTCGCGAGCGAGATTCACAAAGCCTGATTCCTCGAGTGAGTTTGCCGTGTCCATCAGGGCATCCCCATCAGCGGCTTCCCAGCCGGTTGCCAGTGCCAGCATCGCCTGGGCGTATCGTCCTTCTATCGTCTGCGCGACCGACTGCACCATGGGAATGACCGATGGGTCACCCAAGTCCCAACAGATGGACAGAATTTCGAGCAGGGTTCCGGCCCTCGAAGTGGCATCATGCGTGGTGGCCAGGGTATGGAGCGTTGCCAGCCCCTTGCCGTCCCGGGACAGATATTCGGAGGCAGCGGCACCGTATGCTGAAGCCAGCAGCTCGTGGGCAGGACCTCCGGCCACTGCGTCGGTGAAGTCCTCTTCAAGTCGTTTGGCCTGCGCTGCATCACCCAGCCGTGCTGCCACGTAGAAGCCCAGCGAAGACCCGAAACGGAACAGCTGCAGCGGATCATTCAACCTCAGCGCTTCCACAGCCGGGAGCAGCACCTGGTACGCCCGTTCCATCCGGCCTTGCCGCAGAAGCGAGTAGCCGCGAAGCACCTCCAGGCTTCCGTTGAAGGTGGCGGCTCCGCGCGTATGGCCAGCCGCGTAATTGTCGAGTTCGCGCTCGGCCGACTCCCATTCGCCCATCGCCAGGTAATCAATCACCAGCCGGCCCAGCACGAACTCTGTGAAAAAGAACAGGCTGTCCTCCAGCGCAGGCAGTTCCGAGGCAGCCAGGAGGGCGGAATCAAGCCCCTGGCCAGCGCGGCCGGCTGCAGCAAGGGCGTGGGCCAGAAGCGCCTCGCCAAGCGCCCTGATGGATTCGCTTCCGGCCTCCGCGGAGGCTGTGTTCCGGATTTCCCGGACCTCACTCGAGAGCGCCCCGGCATCCACAGCCGCGCCCAGCTGCAGGAGGTGCAGGACCTGCAGGAGCCCGTCCTGCCGTTTCTGGTCTCCGTCAACCCCCTGTTGAGTGTTCATGCCCTCGGCCAATGCGTTTATGGACTGGCCGAGGGCCTGGTGTGCCGCAGCGCGGAGCAGGAGGACGGCGGGGCCCTCGGCGTCATCGGAAAGTTGACGCCAGCAGGCATCAAGAAGGTGGGCCGCCTGGCCATAGGCACCCTCGTTGTAGAGGGCGCGTGCCTGGATGGCCCTGGCCAATGGCACCAGTGCGGGATCCTGGATTTTGGCTGCAATGGAACGTGCGCTTGTGTTGCGGAACCGGCGCAGGGCCTCACGGGCAGCGTCGAGCATTTCGGGGTCCGATACCCGAAGCCCGCACTCAAAAGCCCACTCTACGGACCTGAGCTTGCCCTCCCCGCGCAGGACCGTGCCGTTCTGGTGGACCCGGATTTTTTCGAGCAGCTGCAGGCTTCGCGACACCGAGAGTGTATTCCGGATGGCGGTGGCGAAGAGGGCATTCCACATTGACAGTTCAGCCGGCACTCCTGAACTCTCGGTGATCATCTGCTGGTCAAGGAGCGAGCGGACCACAGCGGCCCCGCTGATGTCCTCGATCACCTTCCGGCCCACCGGTCCGGCAAGCGCGATGAGCTTCAGGGCCTCCTGTTCCTCCGGCCCGCGCCGGATGTGGTCCTTGGTCACTACTGCCGTGAGTTGGCCGCCGTCGGCGGGCAAGGGACCAAGCAGCATCCAGATGCCGTTCCGCTTGGCCAGGACACCGGTTTCGGCAGCGTCGTGCAGCAGTGCGTCGAGGATGCGGGGATTGCCGCCTGAAGCAATCCACACTGAATCCACTGTGGCCGCCGGCACCGTTCCATCCAGGACGTGTGCGAGAACTTCCTCAATCTGTTCCCTGTTCAGGGGCCGAAGGTCCACCCGCTCGGCAAGGCCGTCGTACCAGAGCTGGTCCAGCGGCTGCGGGAGGCCCGGCCGGGGCCTGGCAGCAGCTACCACAGTTGCCCAACCTGCCGAGATCAGGTCCGCCAGTACCCCGGCAGAGGCGTCGTCCAAGTGGTGGGCATCATCCACCATCAGAAGGACCGGGGCGCCCCTGCCGCCTTTCAGCTTCTCGAAGTACGTCCACATGGAACGCAGAACCGCCACGGGTGAGACCGATTCTTCGGCGCTCAGTTCTCCGGTATACGGAGTCAGCACGCCGAAGGGCACAGTAGTCAAGGCAGAACTGCCATGAATCTGCAGGATGTTGAGCTCCCCGGAAAGCCGCTCCAGGATCGCCTCCGTCAGGGACGTCTTACCGATCCCGGGCCCCGCCATCACAAAAACCGCATGGCTGGTCCCGTTCCGGACTATGTTGCAGATGCGTTCCAAAGGCTCGCGCCGGCCGGTGACGGGGCGGTGTGCCGGTTTGTGGCCGTTAGACGAGTCCAGTCAGATCACCCCTGGAAGTTACGCCGAGCTTGGTGAAAACCTGGTACAGGTGGCCTTCCACGGTGCGGACGGACACGCCCATTTCCAGGGCGATGTCACGGTTGGACGCCCCGCGGCCGGCCAGCCGTGCAATCTGGCGCTCCCGGGCAGTGAGCAACGGACTGCCACTGCTGGGCACGATGGGAAGATTCGCCACAGTGGCAGCCAGGATGTCCAGCCGGGCCTGGGCGGTCCGGGCGGAAATGGTATCTCCGTCCTGCCGGGCGAAGTCCACCGCCAACGCCATGCAGCGGGCCTCCACGGTGTCCAGTTCGAGGGTGGCCGCGATTTCCCCTGCTGCGAGAAGGATTTTGGCATCCTTGGTCCGGCTCCCCACTGCCAACAGCCGGGCTACTTCCGCCAGCGGTCCCTGCCGGTGATCCGAGATCTCCTCCAGGAGGCGGAAGTCGGCATCGCTGCCGTTCACGGTCGCTGCCAGCAGGCTGATCCCGGCATTTGTGTAAAGTCCTGCCTCCAGGTTCCGCCGGGCGGACTGCTTTAAGCTGGCAGCGGACTCGGAATCGCCCAGCCAGCGCCCCGCAACCAGGGCGCAAAACTCGATGATGCTCTCGGTGGCAAAACTTGACTTGCCCGGTATCCGCTGGAGTTTGGCCAGGAACCTGCGCGCCTGGGCAGCATTGCCCGTCTGCGCATGGGCCAGTGCCGTGGCTGCGTAGGCGCAGCGGAGTGCATTCTGGAGCGGTTGGAGCTCCAGCTGCGCCACCGCCGAAATCAGGGGGTCCAGGGCAGCGCCACCGCGGCCGGAATAGACATAGGCGAGCCCGACGGCGAGTTCAGTGGCGGCGCTCCGGTAAGGGAGGCGGTCGTATTCACCGCTGTTGTATGGGCCCAGGAGGTCGATGCATCGCCGCCACTGCCCGGCCGTCAGCAACACCAGGTAGGCCTCCCTGGTGTATTGCTCGCGCAAACCCACCACATGCGAAGCGTCCGTTAGCTGGCCCCCAAGCTGCCGCATCAGGCTCAGCGCATCCATTTCCCGTCCGGTCAGCGCCAACGCCGTCATCAGGATGACGGCGGACTGCATCCGGTGGGCGGTGTCCGGGTTCCGTGCCGGGTCTGCAGCTGCCTCCAGCTCGGGAATCATGGCCGCGTAGTCACCAACGAACGCGCGGTATTCGAACTCGCTGAGTGCCACGCGGTGTGCGGCAGTCACTGCCGGGTGGGGCCAGGCTGCGTTGTTTGCGATGGAGTCCAGCCGGTCCCTGGCTTCAGCAAGCAGGGCCGGGACTTTGCCTGCCTGGTCCGGAAGCCACAACATCACCTTGGCCTTGGCCGCCACCACCTGGGCGTATTCCTCGACTCCAACATCCTCAAGTTCCGGCTGGGAGATATCGTCCAAGGCAGCAAGTGCTTGGATGGGCAGGTCCAGCTGAAGATACGCGGCAGCCTTCTGGCGCTGGGCGGGTACCCACTCCTGGTCCGTCCGCTTCAACATGTCTGCATAGGTTAGGGCGAAGCGGGGATCAAAAAGCTGGACGGCGGCTTCCGCTGCGGCGAGGGCCAATGCCGGGCTCAACTCAGCTTCACATTCGTGCGTCCACGCGGCGAAGGCCATCAGTTCCTCGACGGTCATGTTCGCCGGCTCGGGTTCCGTACCGCCCAGAAGCTCGCTGCGCAGTTCCCGGCGCCGGGCAATGCTTAGCCATGACCGCACGACGTCGCCGATGT
This sequence comes from Arthrobacter sp. Hb9-2, assembly GCF_059091165.1. Classification (NCBI taxonomy): domain Bacteria; kingdom Bacillati; phylum Actinomycetota; class Actinomycetes; order Micrococcales; family Micrococcaceae; genus Arthrobacter; species Arthrobacter sp. Hb9-2. The sequence continues at coordinate 9,505 of NZ_JBNHGJ010000003.1, forward strand.
ATTTTTCACGCAACGCAACCCAGCGATGGTCCGAATCATCGATCTCCAGCAGGCCGGCGTCCTCCATGTCCGCCACCACTTCTGCGCGGTATATGGCAGTGAGCCTGGAGAGTTCCACCCGCCTGGCGCAGGAGAGCATCTCAATGACTTCCCTGGTTTCCGGGGTCTCCCTCGACCAGCGGGACCGGACGATGTCGTCCAGGCTGGCGGCGCCGTCGAGTACCACCTTGTCCCGGAGGGTCCAGACGGAGTCGGACAAAACGAGGTTTCCCGAGAGCCGCTGTTCGGTAACAAGTGCCTTCAACAGCAGCGGGTTGCCGCCCACCATATGGTGGTAGGTGCTGACCAACGATGCAGACACCCGTTGGCCCAGCAAGGACAACAGAACCTGGCGGGTCTGCAGCTCGTTGAGGTTGTTGAGCCGGACCTCAGTCAGGCGGCGGTCGGTGAGCAGCCAATGGAAGTCGGCGGGAAGATCACTGATCTTTGGTGCAACCGCGATGATTTTGGCTGTACCGGTCAGAAGGACATTCAAGAGCACGCCCGCGCTCATGTCGTCAATGCTTCCCGAGGTGTCCAGCGTGATGATGCAGCGCCGGCCGGCTGCGTCGCTCCGGATCAGCGATGTGATCCCACGCAGAATGGCCGTGGGAGAACCCATGTAGGCCTGGGGGAGGCGCGCCAGAAGGAAGGAAAGGCAGCCGTACGGCGTGTTGGCGCCGGCGGGCCCGCTTCGGAGTTGCAGGGACCAGACGTCGGGACCGAGGTCTGAAACGGCGGCCCGGGCGAGGGAGGACTTTCCTACACCCCGCCCTCCGGTGACAACAACGCCCAGCGAGTCTTCGCTGACCAGTGCTGTTCGGACGGCTTCAAGGTTTGCGCCGCGGGCAGGCGCCGACCACTGTTGCACCCCGGACGCGCCGGAAGTTTCGGTATGCAGCCCAACATCGTGAGAAGTTGACCCACGCCCCCAGCTAAGTGGCTCGATTGACATGAACTTATCCCCTACGTCCCGCGATAGCGGGATGTAGCCCCATTGCTCCCCCGCATACGAAAAAGACTACCTGTGCCACAGACAAGGAAACAGGTAGGCGGGGCTTTAAGTTTTTATGTTGCTAGCGCTCGGACTTCGCCGGATGGAATTTCTGCTGCGCGGATGTGAGCCCCTCCCGCAGCAGCAACTCCACGGCGTCGGCGGCCTCGTCCAGCAGGAAAGGCAATTCCTTGACCTCGGCAGTGCCAAAATCACGCAGGACGTAGTCGGCCGTGTCCATTCGCCCCGGCGGCCTGCCGACCCCCACTCGGACCCGCAGATAGTCCTTGGTGCCAAGCGCTTTGGAGATGTCCCGCAGCCCGTTGTGGCCGCCTTCTCCCCCGCCGGTCTTGAGTTTCACCGTATTGAAGGGAATATCGATTTCGTCGTGTACCGCCACCACATGGTCGGGGGTGATGCCATAGAAGCTTGCCAGCGCCGAGACCGGCCCGCCTGAGACATTCATGTAGCTCATGGGTTTCGCCAGCACTACCCGCGGACCGCCGATGCCGAGCCTGCCCTCGACCACCTGGGCGCGGGCCTTGTGTGTCTTGAATCCCGCGCCCACGCGTCCGGCGAGTTCGTCAAGGACCATCTGTCCGACGTTATGCCTGTTGCCCTGGTATTGCGCACCCGGGTTTCCGAGGCCAACGATCAACCAGGTGTCAGTCATGAATCAATCCTAAGGTGGGGGCGTGGTGAGGGCGGGGGGCAGACACGGCAGTGGCCGGACCCTGGGGATCCGGCCACTGTCGAAACGTGCAGGGTATTACTCTGCTGCTGCCTCGGAGGAAGCGCCAGCGGCTTCTTCGGTGTCTTCCTCGGCGGACTCGGTGGCCTCGGAGATGTTCACCACGAGGGCATCGGCATCGGCGAGGAGGACTGCGCCCTTGGGCAGGACCAGGTCGGACGCGTGGATGTGCTCGCCGGCGGTGCGGCCTTCGATGCTGACCTCGACGGCGGTGGGCAGGTGGGTTGCCTCGGCCTCAAGGGAGATGACAGTGAGCTCCTGGTTGAACACGTTGCCCGGAGCAAGCTCGCCGACGACGTGGACCGGAATGTCAACTGTCACCTTTTCGCCCTGGCGGACGGTGAGGAGGTCGATGTGCTCGATGATCTGCTTGATCGGGTCGCGCTGGACGTCCTTGACCAGGGCCAGGTGGCTTTCGCCGTTGATGTCCAGCGACAGCAGGGCGTTGGCGGTACGGACGGCCAGGGTGGTGGCCTTCGCCGGGAGCGTCACGTGGATGGGCTCTGCGCCATGGCCGTAGATGACGGCGGGGATGAGGTTCGCCATCCGGGCGCGGCGGGCGTAGCCCTTGCCGAATTCGGTGCGTACTTCTGCTGCGAGCTTCTGCTCAGACATGGATATCTCCTTGAAAACTAAACGGTGTTCAGCAAGGGCGGAGGTCTGTTGCGACCTTCAACGCCGGGCGGCCGTGGCCGGGCCCATCTTCGAAGGGAGATTCAGACCCAGTCGATAACGGAGACTGCAGTCCGGTTTCCGTACAGACGGTTACCGGCGCTCTCCCTCGCCAAGGTATCGCTGAAGAGTCTACCAGCGCCGCCCGTGATTCATGAAAACGGGCCCCGCTCCCGGCAGCCGAACGATCGGCCACCGGGCGCAGGGCCCGACTGTAAACGAAGGGTCAGGCTTTGCCGTCGAACAGGCTGGTGACCGACCCGTCGTCGAACACTTCCCGGACGGCACGGGCGATCAGCGGAGCGATGGACAGCACGGTCAGCTGCGGGAAGCGCTGTGACGCGGTGAGCGGCAGCGTGTTGGTGACCACCACTTCCCGGGCGCCCGATTCCGAGAGGCGCTGGGCTGCCGGCTCGGAGAAGACGGCGTGCGTGGCGGCGATAATAACGTCCTTGGCGCCGGCGTTCTTGAGCACGTTGACGGCACCGGAAATGGTTCCGCCGGTATCGATCATGTCGTCGATCAGGACGCAGGTGCGTCCTTCGATCTGGCCCACCACTGTCTTCGAAACGGCCTGGTTGGGAACGGTGAGGTCCCGGCTCTTGTGCACGAACGCCAGCGGGGCGCCGCCCAGGCGTTCCGCCCACTGCTCCGCAACCCGGACGCGGCCGGTGTCCGGCGAGACCACGGTGATGTTTTCGGCGTCCACCCTGGTCCGGATGTAGTCCGCCAGCAGCGGGATGGCCATCAGGTGGTCCACGGGGCCGTCAAAGAAGCCCTGGATCTGCGAGGTGTGCAGGTCCACGCTCATGATGCGGTCGGCGCCGGCGGTTTTGTACAGGTCGGCCACCAGGCGGGCCGAGATGGGCTCGCGGCCGCGTCCCTTTTTGTCCTGGCGCGCGTACGGGTAAAAGGGCGACACGACCGTAATGCGCTTGGCGGAGGCACGCTTCAGCGAGTCGATCATGATCAGCTGTTCCATGAGCCAGTTGTTCAGCGGTGCGGGGTGTGCCTGGATGACAAAGGCGTCGGTTCCGCGGACACTCTCGCCGGCGCGGACGTAGATCTCACCGTTGGCGAAGTCGTAGGCGTCTACCGGGAGGAGGTCGGTGCCGAGCTCCTTGGCGATCTCCCTGGCCAGCTCGGGGTGGGCGCGGCCTGTAGCGAGCACCAGCTTCTTTTCGCCGCGCGCCGTAATTTCGCTCATTATTGGTTGCCCTCTTCTGTAGATGCCGGGGTACTTGAGGAATCTGGGGTGGCTGCCTGGGCCAGTTCGGCCGAGCGCGTACCAGGGCGGTTGGCCGCCACCCAGCCCTCGGTGTTGCTCTGGGCGGCCACCGTCAGCGCGAGCGCGCCCGCCGGGACGTCCTTGCGGATCACCGCGCCGGCGCCGCTGTAGGCGCCGTCCCCCACGGTGACCGGGGCAACGAATACTGTGTTTGAGCCTGTCCTGACGCCCGAGCCAATGACTGTCCGGTGCTTCTTCTCGCCGTCGTAATTGGCTGTGATATTTCCGCAGCCGATGTTGGTGTCCTCGCCGATTTCGGCATCGCCGGCATAGCCGAGGTGGGACAGCTTGGAACCACGGCCGATGGTGACGTTCTTCGTTTCGTAGAACGCGCCGATCTTGCCGCTTTCGCCCAGGACAGTGCCGGGGCGCAGGTAGGTGAAGGGGCCGACGGCGGCGTCCGGGCCGATGACCGCCCCTGATCCGTGCGTCCGGACCACCTTGGCGCCTTCACCGATGGTGACGTCCGTGAGAGTGGTGTCGGGCCCTACGACGGCGTCCCTCGCCACTGTGGTGGCGCCGTGCAGTTGGGTGTTGGGCAGGATCCGGACGTCCTCGTCGAGGGTCACGGAAGAATCGATCCAGGTGGTTGCCGGATCCACAACTGTCACCCCTGCCCGCATCCAGGCCTCGACGATGCGGCGGTTCAGCTCGGCGCCCAGGGCGGAGAGCTGCACGCGGTCGTTTGCGCCTTCCACCTGCCAGCGGTCAGCGGTCACGACGGCGGCGACCCGGCCGCCCGCCTGCCTTGCCAGTCCGAGGACGTCGGTGAGGTACTTCTCGCCCTGGGAGTTGTCTGTGGTGACATGCGTGAGTGCGTCACGAAGGACGGCAGCGTCAAAGGCGTAGATGCCGGAGTTGACCTCGCCGATGAGCCGCTGGGCGTCGGAGGCGTCCTTGTGTTCAACGATGCCGGTGACGGTCCCGTCGTCGCCGCGCAGGATGCGGCCGTAGCCGGTGGCGTCGTCAAGGACTGCCGTGAGGACGGTGACAGCATTGGCTTCGCGTTCGTGCGTGGCCACGAGCTCGGCCAGCAGCTGGCCGGAGAGGAGCGGCACGTCGCCGTAGGTCACCACAACGGTTCCGGTGAGGTGCTGTTCCCCGTCCAGGGCCTGGAGGGCGACCTCCACGGCACGTCCGGTGCCGGGAATCTCGTCCTGGTCCACGATGACCGCAGCAGGATCGAGCTCTGAGAGGTGGCGGGCCACCAGGTCACGTTCATGGCGGACCACGATGGCGAGCTGGCGGGGATTGATGCTCCGTGCGGCGAGCAGCGCGTGGCCCACCATGGACCTGCCGCCAATCTCATGCAGGATCTTGGGAGTGCGCGATTTCATCCGGGTACCGGCGCCTGCCGCCAGAACGATGACCGCGGCCGGTCCGGTATTCTCGGGGATCACGTACGGGCTCTCCTTGCTAAGTTACGCTGGCGTTTTACGGTGCTCCCGCGGCCTGAAGCCGTCCCGGCACCGAATGTCATCCTACTGAACGCTCCTCGCACAGCAGTTCCGCCCATAGGATTCGAACCTATACTCCACGGCTCCAAAGGCCGGGGTGCTGCCATTACACCAGAGCGGACCGTGCCGCAGCGCGCGGCCGGGCACAAGTAGTTATTTTGCCACGGGTTCGGGGCGCCGCGCGACATGAGCCGTTCATGCCCCGTCCTTGCCCCGTTCCTCCCCCTTTTCCGGGCACGGGGGGCGGCTGCAATTCCGCGGGGGCGGGTAGTGCATGATGGAAATGTGAGCAACAACCCTCCGCGGACGCGGATGACCGGCCTTCAGCGGCGGAGCCAGCTGATCGACGTCGGGCGGGGCCTTTTCGCAGTCCGCGGACTTGACGGCACAACCATAGAGGAGATCGCCGCCTGCGCGGGAGTATCCAAGCCGGTCATCTATGAACACTTCGGATCCAAGGAAGGCCTGTACACGCAGGTAGTGGACTTCGAGTTCCGGATCCTCCTGGACGCCATTAACGCCGCCCTTACCGCGGAGGCGAAGCCGCGCGTCCTCGTGGAACGGGCCGCGCTGGCGCTGCTCACCTACATTGAGGACCGCACCGAAGGGTTCCGGATCCTGATGCGGGACGCCCCGCCGTCGCAGCCCGAGGGCGCCTTCTCCACCCTGCTCTCCCACGTCACCGCCAAAGTGGAACACATCCTCTCCGACGAGTTCGACCGCCGGGGCTTCAGCGCCCAGGACGGCGCCATGTACGCCCAGATGCTCGTCGGCATGGTCGCCATGACCGGCCAATGGTGGCAGGACAGCCGCCAGCCCGACAAACACACTGTTGCGGCCCACCTGGTAAACCTCGCCTGGAACGGCCTCACCGGTCTCAAGAAGGACCCGGAACTCAAGTCCGAGGCTTAGGTCGCCTCCTGAGGGAACCCGGCCAAGGAAACGCGGACTTACTCGCCGAGGACCTCGAGGGCCTCCAGCCATTCGAGTTCGAGGGCTTCGCGTTCTCCTGCGAGGTCCTTGAGCTTTTTGTTTTGGTCGGACAGGGCGTCGAAGTCCGATTGTTCGGTGCTTTTGACCATTTGGTCGTGGAGCTTCTTTTCCTGCTGTTCCAGTTTGCCGAGCTGGCGTTCGATGCGGTTCTTGGCCTTGCGGGCGTCCCGCTTTTCGGCCTCGGACGGTCCGGCGGGAGTAGCCGCTGCGGTGGCGGAACCGCCGCTGGTGACTGGGTTGCCGCCGCCGGTGACCGTGGACCCGGCCAGGGCGGACTCACGCAGCTCCAGGTACTGGTCCACGCCGCGCGGCAGGGCGCGGATCTTCCCGTCGCCCAGCAGCGCCATCTGATGGTCCGTCACGCGCTCCAGGAGGTAACGGTCGTGGCTCACCACAACGAGTGTCCCCGGCCAGCCGTCCAGGACGTCCTCGACGGCGGCGAGGGTATCGGTGTCGAGGTCGTTGGTGGGCTCATCGAGCATCAGCACGTTGGGCTCCCCCACCAGCAGGCGCAGCAACTGGAGACGGCGGCGCTCACCGCCGGAAAGGTCCCGCACTGGGGTCCATTGCTTCTCATTCGTGAAGCCAAGCTGCTCCACGAGCTGGCCCGCCGTGAACTCTTTGCCGCCCACGTTGATGGACCGTTTCTCGCGCTCGATCACTTCGATAACGCGCAGGTCCGAGACGTCGTCGAGCTCTTTGACCTCCTGGGTAAGCACCGCGGTAACCACGGTCTTGCCACGCTTGAGCCTGCCCGACGTGGGCTCGATCTGGCCGTTCAGGAGCTTGAGCAGGGTGGTCTTGCCGGCGCCGTTGACGCCCACCAGGCCCAGCCTCTCACCAGGTGCCAGCCTCAGGGTGATGTTGTCGAAGAGTTTTTGCCCTTCTTCACCTCCAAGGAAGTCCAGTGAAACGTTCTCCAGGTCCAGGACATCCTTGCCCAGCCTCGCGGTTGCCATTTTGCTCAGCGCCATCGAATCCCTGGGCTCGGGCACATCGGCGATGAGGGCGTTCGCCGCTTCAATCCGGAACTTCGGTTTGGCGGTGCGGGCCGGCGCGCCGCGGCGTAGCCAGGCGAGTTCCTTCTTGACCAGCTGCTGGCGCTTGCTTTCCATCACGGTGGCCGAGCGGTCACGCTCGGCGCGGGCCAGCACGTACGCTGCGTAGCCGCCGTCGAAAGGATCCACGATGCCATCGTGGACTTCCCAGGTCTTGTTGCAGACCTCGTCAAGGAACCAGCGATCGTGGGTGACAACCAGGAAAGCACCCTGGTTCGCACGCCACCGGGTCTTCAGGTGCCGGGAGAGCCAGGCAACGCCCTCGACGTCGAGGTGGTTGGTGGGCTCGTCAAGCATGATGACGTCATGGTCCTCGATCAGGAGCTTGGCCAGGGCCACCCGCCGTTTCTGCCCGCCGGACAGGGCGTGGACGTTGGCGTGCCAGTCGACGTCGGACACGAGTCCGCCCATGATCTCCCGGATCTGCGGGTTCCGCGCCCACTCATAATCCGCCTGGTCCCCCACGATGGCGGCGCCAACCGTCAAATCGCCGTCAAGCACGTCACTCTGGTCCAGATAGCCCACGTTGACGTCGCCACGCTTGGTGACACGCCCGGAATCCGGCGTGGACCGCAGAGCCAGCAGTCGCATCAGGGTGGACTTTCCGTCACCGTTCCGGCCCACCATGCCGATCCGGTCGCCCTCTTCGAGTCCGAGGGTGATGCCGTCCAGGACGGTGCGGGTTGCGTAGGAGACCGTCAGGTTCTCGCCGCCAAGAAGGTGAGCCAAAGGGAACTGCTTTCTGCTGCTAAGTAGGAACTGAGGGTTTTACAGAAGGATGTCGGACATGATGCGGGCCCCTGGAACCGGGCCGTGGACGGCGAGGGCCGTCAGCCCGTAGCGCCGCAGGTTCTCCGCCAGGCCTTCCGCGGCGACAGGATCATCGGCCAGCAGCGCCACCGTGGGACCCGAGCCTGAGACGATGCCTGCAATGGCGCCGTGTGCTTCACCGATTCCCAGCGTATCGCGCAACGAAGGCGCCAGCTCAATGGAAGCCCGTTGGAGGTCATTGACCAGGACACGGCTGAGGGCCTCGGCGTCCCCGCTGCGCAGGGCGGTGAGAATCTGCGGATCTACCCCTGTTGGTTCGGCCACGTCGATGCCTTCTGCAGCCCGCAGGCGGTCCAGCGTCCTGTACACCTCGGGTGTGGGGAGGCCGTAATCTGCCGTGACCAGGACCCAGTCCGTCTGTGCCTTGGCCAGGGCCGGGGACAGCTCATCGCCCAGGCCCAGGCCCACGGCTGTTCCGCCGAGCAGGGAGAAAGGAACGTCGGCACCCAATTCGGCGGCAAGGTGCGCCAGTTCCTCCCGGGACAGCCCACTGTTCCAAAGTGCGTCACAGGCCAGGAGCGTGGCTGCAGCGTCAGCGGAACCGCCGCCCATGCCCCCTGCCACCGGCACCCGCTTCGTGATCTCCAGATGGACGCCTGTGGCATGTTCGGAAACGTCCGCCATGATGGCTGCCGCCTTGTACGCCAGGTTGTTCTGGTCCAAGGGGATATCGACGTCGTCCAGGTCCAGCGTGCTGTCCGGGCTGAGGCTCACCGTAATCCCGGGGGCTTCGGTGCTGGTGGCCGTTACTTCCTCGTACAGCGATACAGCAAGGTAGACGCTGGCCACTGAATGGTAGCCGTCGGGCCGGAGCGGTCCGACGTCCAGGGAAACGTTGACCTTCCCCGGAGCCTTGGCACGGACAGTCCTGGCGGTAAACCGCCCTGGCTGTGCGTTCATGGCCGGGCCTCACGCGCTTCCGCGATCCTCGCGAAGGCTGCAATGTCGATCACTTCGCCCCTGGCTGTGGGGTCGACGCCGGCAGCCACCAGGCACCGTTCGGCTTCTGCAGCGCTCCCGGCCCAGCCCGCGAGGGCAGCGCGGAGCGTCTTGCGCCGCTGGGCGAAGGCAGCGTCCACCACGGCGAAAACCTGTTCACGGCCGGCGGTGGTTGCCGGCGGTTCATGGCGGACAAAGGACACCAGTCCGGAGTGGATCTTGGGTGCGGGCCAGAACACGTTCATGCCAATCACACCGGCCTTGCGCATCCGGCTGTACCACGCAGCCTTCACCGACGGCACACCATAGGTTTTGGATCCCGGCCCGGCAGCGAGGCGGTCAGCCACCTCGTCCTGGACCATGACCAGGCCATGCTGGAGGCTGGGGAAATGCTGTAAAAGATGCAGCACAACGGGCACGGCCACGTTATAGGGCAGATTGGCCACCAGGGCGGTGGGCTGGACCGGAAGTTCCGTGACTTTCATGGCATCGGCCTGCACCAGGTGGAAGCTGCCGGCAGCGGCCGGGCGCCATTCCTTCACAGTGGCTGGAAGCTTTGCGGCCAGCACGGAGTCAATTTCGACTGCCACTACCGAAGCGGCGGCGTCCAGCAGCCCGAGAGTCAAAGATCCGAGGCCAGGCCCCACCTCCAGCACGGTTTCGTCCTCGCCAATACCCGCCGCGGCCACAATCCTGCGGATAGTGTTGCCATCAATCACGAAGTTCTGGCCCAGGGTTTTAGTGGGGCGGATACCAATCTCTTCCGCCAGCCGGCGTATGTCGGAAGCACCAAAAAGCGGTGCGGGCGCGGCGGGGATGGGTTCAGTCACCTAGGTATCCTATCCCGGGCCGCACTTGCTCCCCGCCCGGTTAAGTGCTGCGGCCGGGCCCGGAGATCCGGACCCGGCCGCACTTTCCCGCGGGGGTTGAGGTCTTCTTGTGTCAGCTGGTGGCAGCCCAGCCGCAGCCCCACGGCTGCAGGCCCCGCTGCGCGTACACGCGGTTGGCGATGTCGATCTGCTGGGCCTTCGTGGCAAGGCTGGCGTTGGGAGCGTATGCGCCGCCGCCGGCTCCGAGCCAGGTCCTGATGTCGAACTGGAGGCCGCCGTAGTAGCCGTTGCCGGTGTTGATGGACCAGTTTCCGCCTGCTTCACACTGGGCAATCTTGTCCCACATGGCCTCATTCATCATGGCCGGGGCAGCGGCACCGGTGTTGGTCCCGGCAGGGGATGCAGGGGATGCAGGGGCTGCCGGGGCAGCCTTGGCTACGGGCTCGGGCTTGGCCTTGGTTCCAACCGTGATCTTCTCGGTCACGGGCTGGGCGGTCACGGTTTCGGACACCAGGGTGCGGGACGCTTCACGGCCGTCAACCAGCACGAGCTTGAAGGTCTTCTCCACCTTCCCTGCGGAACCCGCCTGGGTGACTTCCTTCTCACCCTTGAGCATTTCGGCGCTCTCGATGGTCTCCGACGTGAACGGGACATTGTCGGTGGTCACCGCAGTCTGGCCGGTGTCCACCCGTGAGACCTTAATGACCATGTTGTTGACAACGTGGGCGTTGGCGGGCTGGGAAGAACGGTCATTGGCACCGAGGGTCAGGCCTGCATCTTCAAGTACCTTGCCCACCGTGGCGGCAGTTGTGGTCGCTGTCTCCACTTTGCCGTCGGCAACAATGCTGACGGATTTGGGAGTGGAGATCGACACGAAGGACCCTGCGACCGAGAGCTGGGCGTCCGCGGGCACGGAGATTGACGACGCACTCGCGACGCCGAGCTCGGTCACCAGTCCCGCAACGTCCTGGGCGGTGGTGTTCACCGTCTTTTCGGCGCCGTCCAGGCTGACCTTGACTTCCTTGGCCATGTTGACGTTGATGACCGTGCCGTTCTGGACAGTGGCATCAACGGACGGGGAAACCCGGTCGGCGGCCTTCAGCTCGACGTTGGCGCTCTTGACCACCTGTCCCACAGTTCCGCCAAAGGTCTGGACGGACGTTACCTTGCCGTCAACGTTCAGCGTGATGGTTTTGTTATTGCCCACGAAGGCTACGAGGCCAACCACCAGCGCGCACAGCACCAGGAGTTGCGTTCCAACCTTGATAAAGCTGAACTTGCCGTCCGTTGTGAAGAACTTGACCACGATTGCCCGTAACTTTAGGTCCTTCCGGGCACGGGGAGAGCGCAATAAAATGCCCGGCACCACCTGAAAAAGGGGTAGTCCGGGCACCTTCGCACCGCCACACTCCGTTAGCAGGCAGACTGGAAACAGGCCCAGCAGATCCTGCTGCAAATGAAGTGAATTTACCCGGTGGCCTTCCCCGACCCCGGCTAATAGTTTCCCACTGTAACCGTAGCGTTATAAACTGGCCAAGAATTGTGCATACCCGGTATCCCGAAGGCGGTTGCCTGGTGGTGTGATCTTAATCCCAGGATCCGTACGCCCGCACCGTGTTTTGACTGATTCGGGCGCCCAGCGCTGCAAGGTCCGTACTTGTCAATTCGGCCATGGCACGCACAGTGTAGGGGACCATGTAGCTGGCGTTCGGACGGCCCCGGTGCGGATGCGGAGTCAGGAAGGGAGCGTCTGTCTCCACCAGGACCAGATCAGCATCCGCGACGGCGAGCGCGGCCCGCAGGTTCGTTGCGTTCTTGAAGGTCAGTGTGCCGGCGAAGGACATCCACCAGCCTTCCTTGTTACACGTGGCCGCCAGCTCCTCATCACCGGAAAAGCAATGGAATACCACGCGTTCAGGGGCTCCTTCTTCCTTCAGTACCTGCACAACGTCGCTATGGGCATCCCGGTCATGAATCTGCAGGGTCAGGTCCAGCCGCTTGGCGATATCTATGTGCCGGCGGAAAGAGTACCGCTGGTGCGCCAGGCCCTCACCCTTGGTGCGAAAAAAGTCAAGCCCCGTCTCGCCGATGGCCCGGACGCGGGGATGAGCCGCCAGCCGCTCAATTTCCGCCAGAGCCTCTTCCAGTTCACCGCGTTCGGCGTAGCGCGGAGCGTCGTTGGGGTGAAGCGCCACAGCTCCGAGCAACCGGTCGTCCAGATCCACTGCCTGGACCGTGAACCGCGAGGATTCCAGGTCGCAGCCCACCTGGACCGCCCCCTGGACGCCCACGGCGGCGGCGGCGTCGAGCGCTTCTTTGATCCCAACCGGCGCTTTTCCGTCCGGGAAGTCCAGGTGCGTGTGGTTGTCCATCACAGGCACCGGCAAAGGCTCTGGAGCAGGGGGGAAATCCCGTTGCGGAGAACTGCCTGCTTCCGGAGCGCCGCCGTCAGCGGAAGCACGGTAAGCGGCGGGGATCAGCGGATTGCACATCCATCAAGCCTAAACCGCCAAGTTGGCCGCATATTTGTTGGAACTCTCTGTTAGCTGCGGCAGTTGTGTTAGTAGTCTGGTACGAACACATGCGGACGCCCACCGACGGGCGAAGGCAGGGCTCTCTGTCCCGTCCAGGTGAACCCGGGCTGAAAGGTTGCCGATGGAATCCCACCGACGCAGTGCCAACGATGTGAACGCCACGAACCGCAACCTGGCGGGGTTCACTGACCCCGTCAGCCGCCTCAACGGGCACCGGCCCAACGCGATGGACAGTACATCTTTCCACGCCGCGAGCCAGCGGATCCTGGACACCATCAACACTGTGATCGACGGGAAGTCCGATGCCGCGAAGCTGGCATTAACGGTCCTGCTGGCCCAGGGCCACCTGCTCCTGGAAGATGTGCCGGGAGTGGGAAAGACACTTCTGGCCAAGACACTCGCCCGGACCATCGACTGTACGGTCAACCGGATTCAGTTCACCCCGGACCTGTTGCCCTCCGACGTCACCGGCGTTTCCATCTACAACCAGTCCTCCAGGCTCTTCGAGTTCCGCCCCGGTGCGGTGTTCGCCAACATCGTGATCGGTGACGAGATCAACCGCGCGTCAGCGAAGACCCAGTCCGCCCTGCTCGAGTGCATGGAGGAGCACCAGGTGACGGTGGACGGCAAGTCCTACCGGCTTGACGAGCCGTTCATGGTTGTGGCAACGCAAAACCCGATCGAGATGGAGGGCACGTACCCGCTGCCGGAAGCCCAGCGGGACCGCTTTATGGCACGTATCTCCATGGGCTACCCGGACAAGGACTCCGAGATAGAAATGCTCGAGACCCACCAGGCATCGTCACCCCTTGCCAAGGTATCGGCAGTGGTAACTACTGCCGACGTGGCAGCCATGATTGCCATGGTGCAACAGGTCTACGTCTCGCAGGCAGTCAAGGAGTACACCGTGTCCGTGGGCAGGGCCACCCGGGAGAGTCCTCTGCTTCGCCTGGGAGCGAGCCCCCGGTCCATGCTGCAGCTGCTGCGGGCTGCCAAGGCCACGGCGGCCCTGGACGGCCGGGACTTTGTTCTGCCGGACGACGTCGTGGATGTTGCGGAAGCTGTGCTGGCGCACCGGATCATCCTCGATAGGAAGGCTGCCGGAGCCGGAGAAACCCCGCACAGCGTCCTCCGTGGCATCCTGTCCCGGCTGCCCGTCACACACAGGCCGGCCGACGCCGGAAACAAGGCTTCCGCGGCCACGGGCAGAACCACCCGTGTGGCAGGCCTGAGCAGGAACCACTAGGCGGGTTTCCCATGGCGCTGCTGGACAGACTGCCCCGACACCTCTTCACCCAGCGCGGCTGGGGCATGCTGGCTGCAGGGGCCGCAGCACTTGCCGCTGCCCAAGTGATGGGCCGGAGGGACCTGTTAAGCCTGGCCGTACTGCTGTTCGTGCTTCCGCTGGTCTCCCTCGCGGGGATCCGGCTGGTGAAGCCCCGCTTCCAGGTGTACCGCGAATTCAACCCCTCCCCGGTGGAAACATCCGCCCCCACTACCGTCCGGCTCGCGGTAGCGCGGACCGGGGCAGCCAGTGGCAGGGCCACCATGGAAGAAAGGCTGCCTCCCCGGTTCGGGGAGTCGCCCGCCTTCCGGTTTCCGTCCCGCTCCGCCAACGGCGGCACCAGCAGGTACGAGTACCACCTCCGCTCCGCCCAGCGCGGCCAGTTCCTGATCGGACCCGTGACTGCCGAATTCACCGACCCCTTCGGACTGTCCCTGCACCGGCAGGCAATAGACGACGGCGACACGCTCACCGTCACGCCCGCCGCCGTTGTGCTTCCCCTGACCGGGCTGGCCGGCGCCCGCGGCAACGACGGCGTCACGGCGACCAGGATCCGGGCGAATCCCAGCGACGACGACGTCATGACCCGCGAATACCGGCATGGAGATCCGATGCGCCGGGTGCACTGGGCCGCTACCGCTCGCCACGGTTCCCTGATGGTGCGGCAGGAAGAATCCGTCACCACGCCCGAGGCCACGATCATTCTGGACCACAGGTTTACCGCGTTCTCCGGCGGTTCAGGTGCGGTGCCGGCAGGAAGCGCAGGGCAGGACGGCTACTCCATGATCAGCAGCGAAACCTTCGAGTGGGCCGTAGTTGCCGCCATGTCCATCAGCGCCCACCTTGCCGATCGGAATTACGCCCTGCGCCTCCTGGACGCCCGCGGGGAACCTGCGTTCCTGCATTCGCCCTCCGCTCCCGAACCCGAGGTGGAGGAGTACAGCGGGGCATCCGGGCTCCAGTCCATCGCTGAAAGTCTCGCGGCAATTCAACTCACCGGTCCGCATGCCCGCCGCGATTCCGGACGCAAAGGCATCGTCGGCCCCCGGGAATCGCACGGACACCAGGACTTCGGACCGCCACCCTTTGAGGACAACCTTATGGACAAGTTGTCAGCGCACCGCATGCGGGGACCCGTGATTGCTGTCTTGGGCAGGATCTCACCGCTGGATGCCTTGTCCCTCGCCCCGGCCGCCGGCTACGGCACCAACGCCTTTGCCATCGTTATCACCGAGCGGCCTGCCGAATTCGAGGATGCCCTCGAGAAGTTGCGGCAGGGAGGCTGGCGGGCTGCTGCCGTACCGCCGTCAGTATCCGTGGCAGCTGCCTGGAACCAGTTCGACCAGGACGTCGCCTTGCCGGAAACGCCGGCAACGGAGGTCCGCCGGGGAGCGGAGGTGGCAGGATGACCATAGCGCCACCCCGGAATTCGGGAACGGACCGGCAACCCGTGCTGCCCGCAGGGAACTCAGCAGGACGAACCCGTGTTGGCGCCTACCCCTGGATGATGGCAGGCTCGATTGCCGTGGCAGTGGCTGGCGCCGCCCTTTCCCTGAACGGAGTCCTGAGGGGCTGGGGCTGGTACTGGCCCGTTGCCACCACCGTCCTGGTAGTCTGCCTGACCCTGGCCGCTTTGCGTTCGCTCAGAGCACAGCCCCTGCTGGTGACGGCCGGGGGGTTCCTTGCCCTGGGCGCCGTCCTGACCCTGACGTTCTTCCGAAGCTCCAGCATTGCCGGTGTCTTTCCCACCGTTGCCAGCGTCGCCGAGCTGAACCGGTTGATTCGCCGCGCCAGTGAAACAGTTCTGTCCGAAACAGCGCCCGTCGCCCCCAACGTGGGCATCGTTATGGTGATCTGCGCCGTCCTGGGCCTGGCTGTCATCCTTGTTGACGCGCTTGCCGTGCCGCTGGGCATGCCTGCCGCCACGGGTGCTGGGTTGCTGGCCATCCTCGTGGTACCTGCCATGATCAAGCCGCAGAGCGTCGGCTTTTGGGGATTTACGGCCGCCGTCGCGGGGTACCTGATGATCCTGGCATGCAGCCAGTGGTTTGTTCCGGATTCCCGCGGTCCTGTCGATTCAGCCCGCAATCCGGGCCAGGTCCGGAGGGCTGCCTTGACGGGGTCCGTGGCGCTGGTTGCCACCATGCTGGTGCCGATAGCGATCCCGGGCTTTGACCAGGGCACGTTCCCGCAGGGATCACGACTCAATCCTTGGGGCACCTCCACTGGTCTTAACCCGATGATCACCCTGGGCAACAGCCTGCGCACTCCTGCCGGCACCGGACGGATCACGTATGCCACCAATTCCAGCGCCCCGCTGTACCTGCGGTCTGTCACTGTGGACCATTTCGACGGCGACTCCTGGGGCCCGGATGACCGCAACGCCTCCCGGCGCCCCCTTGGCAGCCAGATCGATCCCGGCTACACCGTCCTTGCCGACGAACAGCAGCCGCTGGTTACGGCTATCGACGCCGGAACCTTCACCAGCCCCTATCTGCCGGCACCGTATCCGCCCGAATCAGTGCGGGGCCTGGATGGCCGGTGGACCTGGGATCCCGCCACCTTGAGCATCAAGGGGACGGATACCACCTCCCGGCGGCAGGAGTACCTCGTCACCTCCTCCGTTCCAAAGCTGACGGCCGGGCTGCTGGCCCGGTCCTCGTCAGGCGTGCAAGGCATCTCCGAGGACTTCACCAGAATTCCGGGCAACGTGCCCGATATCGTTCGGACAACGGCCAGTACGGTGGCAGGTCCCAGTGCCACGCCCTACGAGAAAGCGATGGCCATCCAGAAGTACCTTCGCTCCGCGGAGTTCACCTATTCCCTGCAATCACCGGTGCAGGGCGGATATGACGGGAACGGGCTCTCGGTCCTGGCGGACTTCCTGGACCAGAAGAGCGGCTACTGCATCCATTACGCGTCCGCGATGGCCGTGATGGCCCGGCTCGAAGGGATCCCCAGCCGGATTGCAGTGGGCTACGCCCCGGGCAGGTTGACCGGTGCCACTGTTTCCGTAGCCGGACAGGGTGCACTGCCCGAATACGAGGTGGATGCGAGGGACGCCCATGCCTGGCCGGAACTATACTTCCAGGGACTGGGATGGGTGCCTTTTGAGCCAACGCCGTCCCGTGGGGTTGTGCCTGACTACGCCACGGAGGCATCCGCCCCGTCAGCCCCGGGCGCCCTCGAGAACAATGACGACCTGGCCCCGGATGCCACGCCGGCACCTGCCCCGGCACCCAGCGCCGCTCCCCTGCCCGCCCCGGGCGGAGGCGGGGGCACGGAAGCCGGCATACAGCTCCTGCCGTTGCTTCTGGGCCTGGGCGGCGTCCTGGGGGCAGCGCTTCTCGCCGCAGCGCCGCGCCTGGCCAGGACAGGCATCCGGGCACGGCGGCTCCGACCGGCGGAACCAGGCACGGCCGCGGTGCTGGCCTGGAGCGAAATGGTGGACCTGGGGACGGACTATGGCCTGCCGCCGAAATCCAGTGAAACCCCTCGTGCCTATAGCGCACGCCTGCGGGAATCCGGGCTGCTGGGCGAACCGGGGGGAATCGACGGTCCTGCCCATCGGGCCGCCGCCGCCTTGACCTCAAACTTCGAACGCCGCGAGTACGGCCCCCCGCCGGCAGGGGCGGACATCCCTGCCAGCACCTACCGCACCGATTCGGGGGCAGAAGGCGCTGACCAGGAGGTAACGGGTGCCCGGATCGCGGCACTTGAAACAGCTTTGCGTGCCCATGCCCCCGCCCCGCGGCGGCTGCGCGCCTTGTGGGTGCCGCCGTCGGTGATTGGACGGCTGGGGCGCCTGCTGGCGGCGCCGTTCCGGGCAGCCGGGGCAACCGCGGCCCAGACAGCCAAAGCCGCCGCACGCTTCTGGTCAACGCGGTGGTCTGCGCGTTCCTGATCCTGGCGCGTGCGGCGGCTTAGCCCGGGGGTACCGGGGCTTACCCGGCGTAGGGGTCGGCGATGCCGATGTACTGGGTGTAGAGATATTCCTCAATGCCTTCGAGGCCGCCTTCACGCCCCAGCCCCGACTGCTTGACGCCGCCGAAGGGTGCGGCCGCGTTGGAGATGACACCGGCGTTCAGGCCGAGCATGCCGGTTTCAAGCTTTTCGCCCATTCGGATGCCCCGGTTCAGGTCCTTGGTAAAGACGTAGGCCACGAGACCGTATTCGGTGTTGTTGGCCAGCCGGACGGCGTCGTCTTCGGTGCTGAAGGTGGTGATCGGGGCCACGGGGCCGAAGATTTCCTCGGCCAGGATCCGGGTGCCTTCGGTAACGCCGGAGAGGATGGTGGGCTGGTAGAAGTAGCCCGGGCCCTCCACCGGTCCGCCGCCCAGAACCGCCTTGGCACCGGACGCAACGGCGTCCGAGACCAGTTCGTGGACCTTGTCCCGGCTCTTGGCGTCAATCAGCGGGCCCACCTTGGACTCGGGTTCGGTGCCGCGGGCTGTGGTCATGTCCTTCATCTTCGCAGCGAACTTTTCCGCGAATTCAGCGGCGATGGATTCGTGGACGATGAAGCGGTTGGCCGCGGTGCAGGCCTCGCCCATGTTCCGCAGCTTCGCGAGCATCGCCCCTGCGACGGCGGCGTCCAGGTCAGCGTCCTCGAAGACGACGAACGGGGCGTTGCCGCCGAGCTCCATGGAGGTGCGCAGGACAGTTTCGGAAGCATCCGAGAGCAGGCGGCGGCCCACTTCGGTGGAGCCGGTGAAGGACAGTTTGCGGAGCCGGGAGTCCTTGATCAGTGGGCCCGTGGTGGCGCCGGCGGTCGAGGTGGGGATAACGTTCAGGACTCCAGCGGGCAGGCCCGCCTCCATCATGACGGCGGCGAACAGCTGGGAGGTCAGAGGGGTGAGGTTCGCAGACTTCAGCACCATGGTGCAGCCTGCGGCAACGGCAGGGGCGATCTTGCGCGTGGCCATGGCCAGCGGGAAGTTCCACGGCGTGATCAGCAGGCACGGGCCCACCGGCTTCTTCGTGACCAGCAGCCGGGACTTACCGTCCGGGGACACAGAATAGCGGCCGAAGGCGCGGACGGCTTCCTCCGAGAACCAGCGCAGGAATTCGGCGCCGTAGGTGACTTCGCCCCGGGCTTCCGCCAGCGGCTTGCCCATCTCCATGGTCATCAGCAGCGCGAAGTCCTCGGCCCGCTCCGTCACGAGCTCAAAGGCGCGGCGCAGGATTTCGCCGCGCTCACGCGGGGGAACCTTCGCCCAGGACTCCTGCGCAGCCGCGGCAGCGTCCAGGGCCGCGGCACCGTCCTCGGGACCGGCGTCGGCAACGCTCAACAGCACCTTGCCCGTGGCCGGGTCCTCGACGTCGAAGGTCTTGCCTGAAGCGGCAGCCCGCCACTCACCATTGATAAGCAGGCCGGTGGGAACAGAGGCCAGAAGGGCGCTTTCGCGTTCTGCGGAAACGGCCGGCTGTGCAGTGACAGTCACGATGACTCCCTTGTCAGTAGGGTTGTTTTGCAGCCCCGGGCGGCGGCCGGAGTAGCCGCCGTCGTCATGGCTGATTAGTTGCCAGACTACTGCTGTGCCACCTGCGGGTCTACGCCTTCACGCACTACGGAAAGATGGAAGGGCTGTGCACCTGCACAGCCCTTCCCCTGCCGCTGACGGCCCGCCTTAGCGGGCGGCGAGAACGGCGGAGTAGAGCTCGCGCTTGCTCACCCGGACGTCTTCCGCCACGGCCGCAACAGCCTCTTTAAGGCGGATCCCCTGGGACATCAGTTCGTTGACCGCGGCGACGTGGTCCTCCGCAGTCCCCGGAGCCTGCTCAGGCGCGCCCGCCAGGACAACGGCGATTTCACCGCGGACCTCAGTGCTCTCCGCCCATTGCAAAAGCTCCCCGAGCGAACCCCGGATCACTTCTTCGTAGGTTTTGGTCAATTCCCGGCACACCGCGACGCGTCGCTCTGGGCCGAAGCGTTCACGCAGCGCCCGCAGCATCACCTCGAGCCGGTGCGGCGCTTCGAAGAACACCATGGTCCGGCGCTCCCCCGCAAGGTCAGCAAGCCGGGACGCCCTTTCGCCTGCCTTCCGGGGCAGGAATCCCTCGAAGCAGAAACGGTCGGTGGGTAGGCCGGACAACGCCAGGGCCGTCAGGACAGCCGAGGGGCCGGGCACCGCAGTGACGGTAAGCCCGCCTGCGACTGCCCCTTCCACCAGCCGGAACCCGGGATCGGACACCGAGGGCATCCCTGCGTCGGTGACCATCACCAGGGTCTTGCCTGCCCTGACCTGTTCAAGAAGCTCAGCTGTCTTCGCTGCCTCGTTGTGCTCGTGATAGCTGATCACCCGCCCGGCGACAGTGACGCCCAGGCTTTGCACCAGCCGGTGCAGGCGGCGGGTGTCCTCAGCGGCAACGATGTCCGCTGTACCCAGCAGCTCTACCAGGCGGGCCGACGCATCACCCGTGTTACCGATCGGGGTGGCTGCCAGCACGATCCGACCTCCGGGAGGCGCTGGTACCGAAACCCGTGTCGGCTGTCCTTCGGCTTCCTCCTCGGGGGTGGCAGTGCCGGAATCGGGAAAGGGGCTGGGGTTAGGGTCCACGCCACCAGCCTACTGCTGCGGGGCGCGGCCAGCCGCAAACGGTAGCATGGGGCTCGTGACGCAGACCTCGACGCGGCCGGCCGGGGCCGAACACGCCACATCCCCGGGCTCCCCCAGTTCACCTACCGGAACTGTTGCCCGGCCCGGGAACCCGACGGCCCGTCCGTGGGTTAGCCGGCCCGCAGAGGCCTTCACGGCGGAGTCCCTGCGCGCGCGGCTGCTGGGGTCCGTCCACAGCTGGCGGGCCTACCCGCCGTCGCTGCGGCTGTGGTTCCTAGTGGTTCCCCTCCTGACTGCGGCAACCGGCGGCGTCCTGCGGTTTGTCCGGCTGGACGCGCCACACAAGCTGGTCTTTGACGAAACGTATTACGTCAAGGATGCCTACTCGTACCTGATCAGCGGTTATGAGCGCAGCTGGCCGGACAAAGCCAATGATTCCTTTAACGCAGGAAACCCCGCCCTGCTCCTGGATTCTCCTGAGTACGTTGTCCACCCCCCGGTGGGAAAGTGGATGATCGCCGCCGGCATGTGGCTCTTCGGTGCAGACAACTCCTTCGGTTGGCGCTTCGCCGCGGCCCTGACCGGAACCTTGTCCATCCTGCTCCTATCCCTGATAGCGCTCAAACTCTTCCGTTCACTTCCGCTGGCGGCTGCCGCGGGACTCCTCCTGGCCGTGGACGGCCATCACCTGGTGATGTCGCGGACATCGCTGCTGGATATCTTCCTGATGTTCTGGATCCTCGCAGCGTTCGGCGCCTTGCTGATGGACCGGGACGACGGCCGACGCCGGCTGGCCGCACGGCTGGCCAACGCTGCCGCAGCCAACGGGGGACTTCCCACGCCCGCGCAGCTGCTGTCCGGACCATGGCTGGGCATCCGCTGGTGGCGGGTCGCAGCCGGAATCTTCCTGGGGCTCGCCGTCGGGACCAAATGGTCAGGTTTATTCTTCCTGGCCGGCTTCGGCATCCTCACCGTCCTGTGGGACCTTAGCGCTCGTCGGGTGGCGGGGATCCGCGGCTGGATCAGCGGCGGCGTGATCAAGGACGGCATCCCGGCGTTCCTGAGCATGGTCCCGGTTGCCGTGCTGGTTTACACCGCCACCTGGACGGGCTGGTTCCGCTCAGAGGACGCCTACTTCCGCCGCTGGGCGCAGAGCAATCCGTCCGCTGAGTGGGGCTGGCTGCCGGATTCGATCCGGTCCCTGGCGCACTACCACCTGGAAGCGTACAAGTTCCACCAGGGCCTGGGGTCCGAGCACCCCTATGAGGCGAGCGCCTGGAGTTGGCTGCTGATGGGCAGGCCCACGTCGTTCTTCTATGAATCACCTGAACGCGGCACACCGGGCTGCGACGTAGACAAGTGCACATCCGCCATCCTGTCCGTCGGAAATCCCCTCATCTGGTGGGCGGCAGCCATATCGCTGGTAGTGCTCTTGTTCTGGTGGGCGGGACGCCGCGACTGGCGGGCAGGAGCTGTGCTGGCCGGTGTCGCCGCCGGGTACCTGCCCTGGTTCCTGTACCCGGAGCGCACCATGTTCTACTTCTACGCCGTGTCCTTCGAACCGTTCCTGGTGCTGGCCCTTGTATATTGCCTGGGCCTGGTCCTGGGGAGGACGTCGGACCCGCCCTGGCGCCGCCGGTCCGGGCTGTACCTGGTGGCCTTGTTCGTAGCGGCTGCAGTGCTGCTGGCAGCCTTCTTCTATCCCGTCTGGGCCGCCGAAGTCATCCCGTACCAGGAGTGGCGGCTGCGCATGTGGATGCCTTCCTGGATCTAGGGCAGGATGGCAGGAGACCCCCGATGGAGCCGCTGCCGCGGCATGGCAGCGGAACGGAGACCCCAGTGAGGGAAGCAAGCACCGAACTGCTGGTTGAGCTTGATGCCGCCAGTAACGTCACGGATCTGCTGCTGGAGCAACAGGCCGCCAATCCGGCCCATGCCCTCTACCGGCGCAAGGGGCCAAACGGCTGGACGGACGTAACGGCGCAGAAATTCCTGCAGGATGTCAGTGGCCTTGCCAAGGGCCTGATCGCCGGCGGACTCGAGCCGGGCGACCCGGTTGCCGTTATGTCCGCAACTTCCTACGAATGGACGCTGGTTGATTTCGCCATCTGGTTTGCCGGCGGCGTGACCGTTCCCATTTATGAAACGTCCTCGCCCAGCCAGGTGGAGTGGATCCTCCACGACGCCGGAGTGCGGCGTGTATTCGCCGAGGACCGTGCCAAGGTGAGGCTTGTGACGGACGTCCTTGCCGGTTCCGCGCTGCTCCGGGACCGCCTCGTCAACGTGGTCCGGATGGATTTCGACGGCGAAGCCCCCGATCTCACGAGCCTGGCCGCGGCCGGAACGGGTGTCACCGATGCCGAGCTGGAACGGCACCGGAGCCGGGCAGGGCTGGATGACGTGGCGTCCCTGGTTTATACCTCCGGCACCACCGGCAACCCCAAAGGCTGCGAAATCACCCACGGCAACTTCGCTCTGGTGGCAAAGAACATCGTCGCGTTCCTCCCGGAACTCCTGCTCCAGGACCAGGCGCGCACCCTGATGTTCCTGCCGCTCGCCCACGTCCTGGCCCGGGCGGTCCAGGTGGTCTGCCTCACCGCCGGCGCCACCCTGGGACACACACCAGGGGCCGCCCAGCTCCTGGAGGACCTGGCCACTTTCCGGCCCACGTTCCTGCTGGTGGTTCCGCGGATTTTCGAGAAGGTCCGCGCCACCGCAGCGCACAAGGCAGCAGTGGCGGGCAGGGCGCGGCTTTTCAACGCCGCGTCGGCAACAGCCATTGAGTACTCGCAGGAGGAAGACAAGCGCAGCCGGGGCAAGGGCAGCGGTCCCGGACTGCTCTGCCGGATCCGCCACGGAATCTTCGACAGACTGCTGTATCCCCGGCTTCGCCATGCCTTCGGCGGCCACGTGGGGTACACCGTGTCAGGCGCCAGTGCCCTTGCGCCGGAAGACGCCCACTTCTTCCGTGGAGCCGGGATTCCTGTCCTCGAAGGGTACGGCCTGACTGAGACCACCGCACCGTGCACTGCCAATACTCCCGCACTCACGCGGGTGGGATCGGTGGGCATCCCCGTCCCCGGCACCACTGTCCGGGTAGCCGACGACGGCGAGATCCTGGTCAAGGGCATCGGCGTCTTCCGGGGTTACCACGCCAACCAGGCGGCGAACGCCGAGGCCTTCGTGGACGGCTTCTTCCGCACCGGCGACCTCGGGGAGCTTGACCCCCAGGGCTTCCTGACCATCACAGGGCGGAAGAAGGACCTGCTGGTCACCGCCGGCGGCAAGAACATAGCGCCCGGGCCATTGGAGGAAAGGATCCGCGCTCATCAGTTGGTGGCTCACGCCGTGGTGGTGGGCGACGGAAAGCCTTTTGTCTCGGCGCTCGTAAGCCTGGACCCGGAAGGCCTGGACAACTGGCGTTCCGAGCGGGGACTGCCCGCCCTTGTCATGCGGGACGCCGTCAAGGACCCGGAGGTGGCGGCAGCAATACAGGAGGCGGTGGATCAGGCGAACCAGTTGGTGTCCACGGCAGAGTCGATCCGCAAGTTCACCGTGCTGGATGCCCGGTTCACCGTGGAGTCAGGTCACCTGACGCCATCCCTCAAGCTGAAGCGTTCCGCCGTCGTGCATGACTACGAAGCTGAGATCGCCAAACTTTACGCCTGACCGGCTGGCTGTACGGCTACATCTGATCGGCTGGTTGTTCTGCGGCCGGTTCATCCTTGGCGAGGCCGCGGCGCCGGCGTGTTGGCCACGTGAGGATCAACGTGACGAGTGCAGTCAACAGCACCAGGCCTGCGATCACGATTCCGGCGTCGATCCAGAACTGGCCGGGGAACAGCCGGATTAGGGTGTCGTCCAGGCTGAACGTCCATGATCCGTCAGCGAAGAAGATCCGGTGGAACTCGGTAAAGAACTGCTGCCAGCCCAGCACTGCCAGGGAGCCGAGGCCCAGGATCAGGACGAGTGTGATGATGGAGCCGGCGAACAGGCCCCTGCGGACCCCCCCGGTGCTTCGCTTGCGCAGGTAGAGGACAGCAATGAGGCTCACCAGGATCAGCAGCACGCCGGCACCAAAGGTGGAGAGGATCACCAGCTTGACGTCCGCCATGTGGCTGACTTCGCCATCCTTGAACAGCTTGTCGCCGCCGCGGTGCACCAGGTCCCCCAGGTAGCGTGGGCCGGCCCAGTTGCTGAGGTAATCAACCGCGTAGGAGCCGTAGGTCATCCTGTCGTCGGTGCTGAATCCGTAGCCGTCACCGGGAAATCCCGGACGGTTGTACTCCACCCACAGGAACAGCGGGCTGGCCACGGCACGGACAGCAAGGATGAGCAGGATCAGTGGGAAGAAGAGGGCAAGCAGGACCTGCATCACCCGCGGGGCCACGGGTTTGGCGTTGGCGGCACTCTCGCGCTGGGCGTTGCGGCGCTCCACCTCCTCCTCCGGCGGACGGACCTGCAGCGCGGAGGTGGGCAGCCGTTCCTTGAACACCGGGGAGCCGTGGTGCCCGGACGCGGGTCCTGAATCCTCGACGGCGGACTCTGCGGCTTTTCGGTCGGCCCGGCTCTCCGGCTGGATGGCTTGGCGCGGCTCCGGGTCCGGGGCGGCCATGGCAGCGGCCGCCGGCGCCGTGGAAGAGCCTCCGGCGCTGGCCGCGGCTGGGCCGCCGTATGCCGCGGAGGAACCGACGCCGGCAGTCCCGGCGTGCACCGGCGTCGTGCCTTGGGTGTCACCGGACGGGTCCTCCGGGGCTTCCGCGTCTAAATCACTGGAGCGGTCCGCGGCAGAACTCCCGGTGCCTGAGCCGGCGGGGGTCAACCACGAAAACGCCGGCTCGTCAGAATCACCTGAGGTGTCCAGAACCGGTTCCGGCTGCGGCTCGGCGCGCCTGGCGCGGGCAGGAGTTTCGTCTTTCACAGCAGCGTCACTTCCGTTGGGTTTCCGCGCCAGGTTCTTGATCCACCGGCGCGCTTCATCTGTTGACGAGCCTACCGTCCGGCCTTCCGGCTGGGCGAGGAACCACCCCGCACCGATTACAACGATTCAGGCAGCGATTTCCGAATAGCCTGCGTCTTCCCGGCGGAGGTCGCCGCGCTCCCCTGCCAGGTAGGCATGCCGTCCGCAGGTGAGGACGTACAGCCAGTAGGCTGCCAGCACCGCGGCCCCGATGCCGATCTTCGCCCAGACCGGCATCGCGCTGGGTGTGACGAACCCTTCCACCAGGCCTGAGACGAACAGCACCAGGACAAGTCCCAGGGCTACGGTGATCAGGGACCTGCCCTCCTCGGCAACCGCCCGGCCGCGTGTGCGTTGGCCCGGCGAGACCATCGCCCAGAAGATCCGGAGGCCGGCGGCGCAGGCGATAAACACCGCAGTCAGTTCCATCAGGCCATGCGGCAGGATGTAGCTGTAGAAAACATCCGACTTCCCCGCGGCCGCGAAGATGCCGGCGGCTATCCCCACTCCTTGGGCGTTGCTGAACAGGATCATCGGCACCCACACTCCGGTGATCCCCAGGGCCACAGCCTGCGCACTGATCCAGGCGTTGTTGGTCCAGACCGCGCCGGCGAAGGACGCGGCAGGATTCGCTGAGTAATAGTTGATGAACTCTTCCTCGACATACTGGCGGGCCGCCGCTTCGGACGCCACCGCCCGCAGCGCTTCCGGCGAGGTGCTGATCCAGAGTGCGTAGGCCGCGCCGACCAGGACAAAGGCTGCCCCGCATGCCAGGGTGAGCCAGGTGAGCCGGTAGAAGGCAGCGGGAAGGGCCACCACAAAAAACCGCGCCAGGTCCTCCATTACGTTGGACCGCGCACCGGTGAAGCGTGTTCGGGCCTGTGCAAGCGTGGCGGACAGCGAGGCGGACAGGCCGCTTTCCGGGGCCAGCGAGCGGATGAGGGAGAGGTGGGCGGAGGTGGACTGGTACAGCGTCAGCAGTTCATCTGCTTCCGGGCCGCTGAGCCTGCCCTTGAAGGCAAGTTCATGCAGCCGCGACCATCTGTCCGCGTTGACGGCGGAGAACGCGTCCATATCCACGGCACCAGCCTAGCGGCCCCGCACTAGACTATGAGCGTCCCGTAAGCCGCGAGGAACAGGAACAGCGTGAGTTCGATCGTCACCGGTGAGGCCGTTGTCCTGGAGTTGCGTCCGGCATCGTTTGCGGCCCGCGCGCTGGGCCTGCTCCTGGACATGGCCTTGAGCATCATTCTGCTGGTGGTCATCCTGATCGGAGTAGCGGCCGCGGGCGAGGACCTGGACGAGGCGGCACTGCGGGCCTTGGTGCTTGCCAGTGTTGTCTTCTGCCTGGTCATCGTTCCGGTGGCGGTGGAAACCCTGACCCGCGGGCTTTCGCTGGGCAAGCTCGCAGCAGGCCTGCGGGTGGTGCGGGAGGACGGCGGCGCCATCCGGTTCCGGCACGCCCTCATCCGCGGCCTGACGGGGTTCCTCGAGATCTACCTGACCTTTGGCGGGCTTGCCATTGCCGTGGCCCTGTTCAATGACAGGTCGCGCCGGCTGGGCGACCTGATGGCCGGGACCTACGCCATCCGCAACCGTGTACCGGTTGAAGAGGCAACGCAGGTGCTGGTTCCGCTCAGACTGCGGTCCTGGGCCGGCGCTGCGGATATCGGACGGATTCCGGATGCGACGGCCCGCCGGGCATCCCAGTTCATCCGCCAGGCCGGCCGGATGGCGCCCCTGTCCAGGGCGGGCATGGCCGAGTCAATCGCCACCGAGCTCGCCGCCCATGTTGCCCCGCCCCCGCCGCCCGGGACCAGTCCCGGCGACTACCTTGCCGCCGTCGTGGCGGAGCGGCGGAGCAGGGAGCTTGCCAGGTTGTCGCAGGCACGACGGCGGAGCGCCGAGACGGGTGAGCGGCTGCACCGTCTGCCTTTCGGCAGCTAAGCGCTAGTTGTCGTATTCGCTCCACGGGATGTTCCAGTCGCCAAACCCATCATCGTGGGCCGCATAGTCGCCCTCGGTGTTGACGATCTGGACAACGTCGCCGGTTCCCATGTTGTCAAAGACCCAGGCGGCGCCGTCGGGAGCGAATCCGATGCAGCCATGTGAGACGTTGGCGTTGCCGATAAAGGGGTAGGCGGATTCCAGGGCCTGGTGGATGTAGGCTCCGCTGAGGGTGAGGCGGATGGTGTATTCCACGTCAACGTCGCCGTAGTAGGCCGGATCATCGGGTTTCAGCCCGATGCTCGAGGCCCGGAAGTGGTCGTAGCGCTTCTTTTCCATCAGTACGCCGTAGCCGCGGGCGGACGGGAACCGCTTGTCCCCCATGCTCACCGGCAGCGTCTTGACTACCTGATCGTTGACGCTCAGTGTGAAGGTGTGGGCGGCCGCGTCCGCCACCGCCACCTTCTTGTCGCCGATGGAAACGTTCACCTTTTTGTTGAAGTTGGCAATCTGGCCGTTGCCCAGGTCCACGCCGAACAGCTGCATGTCCATGGTAATGGTGGAGTTCGCCGCCCAGAAGTTCTCCGCCCGGTACCGGACCATGGTGTCACTGTGCCAATGGAAGGCGCCCACCTGGCCGGCGCTGCTGGTGATGCTGATGGCCTTCTCCACGGCATCGCGGTTGACCACAGGTTCACTGAAGATGACCTGCAGCGGCTGCCCGACGCCCACCTTCATGCCGTCCAACGGGTAGATGGCCGCGTCCGCCTCATGGGAACTGGACACGGTGCTGAAGGACTGCGTGGTGCTGGTTTCGCGTCCGGCGCCGTCTTTCACCACGTATGTGTAGCTGTAGTCCGTGTTGAACTTCAGGGGGCCGGATGCCGTCCAGCCTGTCCCCGCGGCGTCGATGCTGCCCTCCACCGTTTCGCCTGCGGTGCTGGTGAGCGTCACGCGTTCAATGGTGCCGTTGGCCACCTTCAAGGACACCGGGGCGGCCGGGTTCACCTGCTTGGAACCGTTGGCGGGCGCGGCGTCGAGCTTCACGGGCGCAATGACCGGCGAGGCGATGCCGGGCGATGTCCGGACGGCGGTCCCTGCCTCGGATTCGATGGCTCCGCGGGCGATTCCCGGCGCCACTGCAGCGAAGACGCCGCCCACGGCGGCGAGGAGGCAGACAGCGATCACCACAAGAATCTTTTTGACTCTACCCGGACGGCGGGGTTGGACTTCAGGCTCCATATTTTGATCCTAGGCGCAGAAAGTAACAGCCCGGGTGCTCCCGGCACCCGGGCACTTTACTTCTTAGTAACGATAGTGCTCGGGCTTGTACGGGCCGGCGACGTCCAGATCCAGGTACTCAGCCTGGTCCTTGGTCAGCTCGGTCAACTCCACACCAAGGGCGTCCAGGTGCAGGCGGGCCACCTTTTCGTCCAGGACCTTCGGCAGGACGTAGACCTGGTTTTCGTACTCGCGCTCTCCCTCGGGCTGGTCCTTCTTGGTCCACAGCTCGATTTGGGCGATGGTCTGGTTGGCGAACGAGTTGCTCATCACGAAAGACGGGTGCCCTGTGGCGTTGCCCAAATTCAGCAGGCGGCCTTCGGAGAGGACAATGATCGACCGCTCGGCGTCAGTCCCCGCTTCGAAAACCCATTCGTGGACCTGCGGCTTGATTTCCACCTTCTTGATGCCGGGGATCCTGGCCAGTCCGGCCATGTCGATCTCGTTGTCGAAGTGGCCGATGTTGCCCACAATCGCCTTGTTCTTCATGCCCGCCATGTGCTCGGCCATGATGACATCCTTGTTGCCGGTGGTGGTGATGAAGATATCGCCTGTGGCAAGGACGGATTCAAGCTTGGCCACCTGATAGCCGTCCATCGCAGCCTGCAATGCGCAGATGGGGTCGATCTCGGTGACGATGACGCGGGAACCCTGGCCGCGCAGTGCCTCCGCTGCGCCCTTGCCGACGTCGCCATAGCCGCAGACGACGGCGACCTTGCCGCCCATGAGCACGTCCGTTGCACGGTTGATGCCATCCGGCAGTGAGTGCCGGATTCCGTACTTGTTGTCGAACTTGCTCTTGGTGACGGAGTCGTTGACGTTGATGGCGGGGAAGAGCAGCTTGCCCTGTTCAGCCAACTGGTACAGCCGGTGGACACCGGTGGTGGTTTCTTCGCTGACGCCCTTGATGGTGGCGGCCGTGCGGGTCCACTTGTGGGGGTCCGCTGCGAGTGAGCGGCGAAGCACGTCAAGGAAGATGCCGTACTCTTCGGAATCCGTGGGTCCGGCGGAGGGCACGTTGCCCACTGCCTCGAATTCCGCGCCCTTGTGCACCAGCATGGTGGCGTCTCCGCCGTCGTCCAGGATCATGTTGGGGCCAAGTTCCGGGTTGGTCTCCGCGCCCGGCCAGGTGAGGATCTGCTCGGCAGTCCACCAGTACTCTTCCAGAGTTTCACCCTTCCAAGCGAACACGGGCACGCCCTGGGGGTCTTCCACCGTGCCCTTTCCGACCACTACAGCGGCGGCGGCCTCATCCTGCGTGGAGAAGATGTTGCAGGATGCCCAGCGGACCTCGGCACCCAGTGCCGTGAGGGTTTCAATCAGCACCGCGGTCTGCACCGTCATATGCAGGGATCCTGCGATCCGCGCACCCTTAAGCGGCTGGGTGGGTCCGAACTCCTTGCGGAGGGACATCAGGCCGGGCATTTCGTGCTCTGCGAGGCGGATCTGGTGCCTGCCGGCCTCGGCCAGCGAGATATCGGCAACCTTGTAATCAAAAGCCATGGGTCAATCCTTTACTCTGCCCGGCGGTGGCCGGGTGCTGCTTGCGGCGCCCGGTCCGGGAGCCGCGGCGTGGGTGCCTGTGGTGTGGTGCAGTGGGAGGGCTAAACGGCCTGGGGTGCGCCGGCGACTGGGTCGTGCTGGTCTGATCCAGCCGCAGTCGCTGCTGCCAGCAGTTCGGGCGGAAGAAGGAGGGGGATGCCGTCCTCGATGGCGTAGCGGAGCTTCACTCCGGATTCGTCCGCAACGGCTGCAACAAGTTCCTCGCCGTCCTGGATCAGGGACGCCCCTGTCACGGGGCAACGCAGGATGGACAGGAGTTCTGAACTGATCTTTGGCATTACTCATGCTCCCTGGCGGGCGCGCTGGCGCCGGTAGCGGACGGAATTGCAGCTTCCAGCCTACCGCCAGATGCCCGTCAGGACGGTTCCCGCAGCACGCGGAGGTGGCCCCTGCGGGTACCTTCCGCTCCGGCCGGTGCTTCCAGTGCCGAATGTGGGCCGCGTTTGCCGGACGTTGGCTGCGTCTGGGCAGGCAGCGCGGCGGCATCGCGGACCGCATTGGCCAGGGCCAGGAGGTCATCCGGTCCCGGTTGCTGCGGAGTGGAGGGCATGGCCAGGCGCAGAACCTCCCAGCCCCGCGGGACCGTGAGGGAATCAGCGTGCTGCTCGCACAGATCGTAACAATGGGGCTCGGCGTAGGTGGCCAGCGGTCCAAGGACCGCAGTGGAATCCGCGTAGACGTACGTCAGGGTAGCTACCGCTGACTGGCGGCACGCAGATCTTGAACACTGACGGATAGCTCCCACGACATCACAGACTACTCCGTGCAGGCTGCAAAACCCTGCATTGTTGCCACGGGTCGACGCGCCTTCACGGGGGCGGGCCATGTGTCGCGTAAATCCTCCCCCGGGTTTACAGTCAATGTATGCAGTCATCGAACCATGAATCAGGCTTTACGGTCCGGTTGGCTGAGCCGGATACCCGCACGGACCAGCGCACGGCGTCCTCAGGCAAAAGCTTTATGATGCGCCGCCGAAACCGCCACGGGCGGGGTCTTCGGGGCGAAGTGGTGCTCCCCACCCATCCTGGTTACCGCACACGGGCGGACCGCTTTGATGACATGGTGCTGGACTCCGCGCAACGGCTGCACGACATCTGGGGCAAGACCCTCGATGGCGTCCGCTTTGGCGTCGATGAAATCCCGCCGGACCTGGAGCAGTTGGCGGCCAATGCAGCCACTCCCCCCATGGGTTCCTACACCCCTGCCACCGGCGAGGACGGGCCGATGATCACCGTCTACCGGCGCGTGGTGGAGCAGGCGTGCGGGAGCGTCGAGGAACTCCAGGACCTGGTCCATGACGTGGTGGTGGAGCACACGGCTGAGATGCTGGGTGTTGCCCCGGAAACCCTCGACCCGGTGTACCGGCGCAGGTACTGACCCCGGCATCAGCAGCTCCTTGCCCCGCTGCATCAACAGGGTCCTGTACCGGAACTGCAGGCTCAGTAACTCAGGGTGACGGGCACTGTTTCCTGGCCCGCGGCTGCCGGCAGGAAGGCCAGTGAGGAGACGTCGTTCCTTCCCTCCTGCTGCAACAACAGTGCACCGTAGGCGGCGTCGCCGGAAGCCGACACTACATAGCCAACGACGTCGGAATCCTCAACCTTTTCGGGGATGGTGATGGACGCCGTCGTTCCGCCGGCGATATCGGCGGTGGACGGCGCCCGGACCTTGCCGTCGGCGGTGATGGCCGAATAGGTGATGGTGGCACGGTTGTCGAGAGCGCCGAAAACCAGGTGGCGCTGGCCCCCCTGTGGAACGGGGACCACGTGCTGGCTGCCCAGCCTGACTCCTGATGCCGCCCACGCGACGTCTGCTGCCTGGGTGTCCTGGAGGCCGCGGGTGACCCGGGTAGCGGCCACGAACGTGACATCCGACGAGGCAACCACAGTGTAATGGCCGGCCGGGACGCCGGTCAGCGGGATTTCCGTGACGGTGCCCGCTTTGGCAGTCATGACTCCCCCATTCGGCAATGCCTTCTGGCCGTCGCGGCCGTAGAGCTTGACCTCCACCACGGCATCAGAAGGACCGGGCACAGTGAGCTGCAGGGCGGGACCTGCGTCCTCGTACCCCGATCTCCCGGTGAGCGCCGCGACCTGGTCCGGGTCCTGGATATCAACGCCGGTCATGACCTGCCGGACGGCTGGCGCGGCTCCGGGTGCGATGAAGTCCACGCCGCCAGGGGTCAGGCCCCGGAGGACACTCTGCTGGATCACGGCTGCAACAGGGCCTCCGGCGCTGCGCACGTGCACGCTCAGCTGGGCCTCCCCCGGAGCCAGGCCAGCCAGAACAACCGGCCGCGATGTACCGGGCGCCACCAGGAGTCCCCGGCTGCCGGGTGCTTGTATCTGCCCGCCGGACCCGAACAGCTCCAGGCTGACAGTGGCCGGTGTGGTGGAAGCGTTGGTAAGAAGAAGCACGGACGTACGGCCCACAGTAGTGCCCGCGCCCGCCAGCCATTGATCATTTGATGGCTGCAGGCAGTTGGCTGCCGCAGTCCCCTGCAGGTCGCCGTCCGTTGCCGTGAACTTCATGGCCGCTGCGGCCGAAGCCTTCTGGCTTGCCAGGGCGTCGGCGCTGAGGACGCTCACCTGGTCAACGGAACGGCCCGCCACCACCCCTGCCAGAATTTCCTGCGAACCGCCTGCGGCACTGGGCTGGGCCTGCTCTTTGGCGATCTCGACGGTTGTTGTTCCGCGCAGGTCCGACAGCCGGCTGGCCGGCAGCACTCCACCGGCACTGAGTACTGCGCCGGTAACCGAGCTGGCGGCAGTTTCGGACTCGGGGCTGAATTGCGGATCAGTGCCCGCTTCGGTGCCTTCAAGCAGCCGGGCCGGGCCTGGGCAGACTCCGACGCTGCTGCCGGCAGGAACTGCCGACACCCCGGCCGGTACGGTACGGCTGGAAACGGGCTGCGGGAATACGGAACCGGCCGCCACCACGGCTCCTGCACCGGCGATGATGACGGCGGCGGACGCCAGGCTGGAAAACAGCGCGTTCCGCCCCTTGGCCGCCGGGCGCTTCGACGGCTCGGGGCTTTCCTTGGTTTCGTCGCCGGCGGTGCCGCTTCCCTCTGGTGCTTCCGCTGGCATGGAAGTGTTATGCATTCTGGTGTTCCTTACGCAGCGAGCCTTCGTCCCGGGAAAGACTCGTCCTCTGGCGCCGGGCAGGCATCGGGACCGCGAGCATCACCGTCAGTCCGATGACGGTGGCCTGGGCGATCCCGGACCACAGGGCCCACGGGTTTTCGTATCGCACCGTGAGGTGGCCCGCCGAGGCCGGGAGGGTGAAGGCCTGGGACCATCCCGATGTGGTGGCGGTCAGCCTGCGGCCGTCCAGCCACGCACTCCAGCCGGGATCTGCCCGTTCCGCCAGCACCACAAGCCGGCCCTCCGGCCCCTCGGGAACAGCAGCATCAACGTCGTCGTAGCCCGAAGGGACCAGCGCGATAGCGGCACCACCCCCATCGACAACCCGCACGCGGTGGGCAACATCCGCTGCTTCGAGCACGGGCTGGTTTAGCGGGGA
Organism: Arthrobacter sp. Hb9-2; assembly: GCF_059091165.1. Taxonomy (NCBI): domain Bacteria; kingdom Bacillati; phylum Actinomycetota; class Actinomycetes; order Micrococcales; family Micrococcaceae; genus Arthrobacter; species Arthrobacter sp. Hb9-2. The sequence continues at coordinate 43,012 of NZ_JBNHGJ010000003.1, forward strand.
GATCCGCCACAGCCAGCCGACGTCGGTCTGCCCCACTGCAATAAGCCCGGGTACAGCATCCATCCTGCTGGCAGTGAGCTGGGCGGCGGTGTCGGCTGCCCGAAGAACCACAAAGCCGGCGCCGAGCTGTTCCAGGTCGCTCCGGGGGTCCACGCCCTGGCCGGCCACGAGCGTTGCCACTACGCGACGGACCGCGGCAGTGACGTCGTCGTCCTCGCGCACCGTTTCTGATCCCGGACGGCCGAGGATGTTGCGCGCGGAGGCGATGGCCGAAAGGCTATCGAGCGTTGTTCCCGCGCCGCGCATCAGGGAAGCGTTATAGGTGCCGTTCTCGCCGGTGCTGATCAAGAGCGTGCGCGTCTGTTCGGGACCGGTCCCCCGGTCGGTGGCCGTGGCCGGGAGGATGCGAACGCCGGCAGCATCCACGAGGCGGGGCGTGCCCAGGGCAGCGGAAGCCGGTGGTATTTGGGCGGCAGCTACAGAGGGCCGGAGGATGTTCTGCGCAGACCAGGCGGCCATTCCTGCAAGGGGTCCGGCAAGCAGGAGCACCATGCCGAATGCTGTCGCTGACTGCAGGGCCCTCTTGTGTTTTACGCTGCCGGCCGCCGCTGCGTTGGCCATTCCCAGGAGGCGTTCTGCTCCCAGGAGGCCGGCACCCAGCAGGGCGAACGCTGCTGCAGAAACCGCAGGTCCGGGGAAGGACGCCACCATGGAGTCGGCATTCATGCCGACAGCCACCCGCCCTGCAAGCCAGCCTCCGGCCAAGGCAATAGTTGCGACAATCCACAGGGACCTGGCAATACCGGCCCGGTTAGCGGGCAGGCATAGGCCCGCCACTGCCAGGAGCAGGACGGGGACGGCAAGAAGGAGGGCAAGCAACAGGGCCCACGGCACGGTGCCGGCCGCAAAATACGGCAGTCCGGCCAGCCCGTCGTTTGAACCGAATTCAAGTGGCTGGCCCAGCAGCTGCTGCCATAGCGGAGCGGCGTCGAAGCCAAGGGGGACGCCGGGATCAGCCAGCAGGGCCCGGGGCCTGTCCAGGGCTGAAAGGCCGAAAGGGATGAACAGGGCTGTGGTGGGCAGCAATGCCCACCACACAGTCCGGCCGCGGCGGCCGAGCAGGAGCCCGCAAAGAACTATCACCACAGTGGCCGGAATCAGCAGGGACGGCGCGGACGCGGTGACAACAGCCAGCGCCAGGCCGGCCGCCGCTGCTGACGTCCACGACGGCATTCCGTTGATCCCTGGTTTTATCGGGGGCCGGTCGGTGAAACGGCGGTCACCGGGAGCCGGCAGCTGGAACCGACCTTGCCCTACCGCGGAGCCGGTGGCACGCAGCAGTGCCAGGACGACCAGTGGAATCATGATGTGCGCAATAAGGGCCCCGGCCCGGCCCTGGTTGAGGGCCACCTGCAGGGCAGGGGCAGCCGCCCAGAAAAGTGCTGCTGCCAGGCGGAGCCGGCGGCGTACTGTCAGCCCGCCTGCCGCAAACCACGCTGTCAGGCCGGAGAGCGGCGTGCTGAGCAGCAGCAGCCAGGCCATGGCGGCATTGGCATCACCGCCACCCAGAAGGCCCAGGATCCAAAGGACGTAGCCGAAGGGGTCCCCGCGACCCGGAAGCCCGGCACCCAACGAGATCCACCAACTGGACGCATGGTGCCAGATGTCGCCCAGGCCGCTTGAAACGGGAATGAGTGCCCCGCCCGATACGCCGGGGGCGCCGAAGATTCCGGTCAAACCCAGAAGGGAGGTGACGGACGCAATGATTACCGCGGCCAGGGCACCATTGCCCACCCAGCCACGCTTGCTGGTGGCAAGCGCCGCGAAGTCATCTGATGCGTCGCCGCTGGGCTGGTTCGCCAAAGGGTCCTGCACAAGGTCGTCCACAGAGCTGCCGTCCGAGCCCAGGGCCTCCATCAGGGAGCGTCTATGGCTCCATACCTCACGGCGGGGTGTCTGGAGCTTCCGGATGACCGACCGGCGGATCCGGCGCGTCTTCCTGGCGTTCGCCCTTGCCCTCATGATGGCGCGGGGGCGACCCAGCGCTGCAAAGGTCGCACCAAGCTGAGTGATACCGTGCGCGGGATCCTTGACGGCGATACTCAACACCAGTTTGAAAATGCTGCCGAGAAGGGCAGCCACGCCGTGCACGGGCACCATCCACAGCGGCGCGTGCTTCAGCCGCAGGTGGACCTGGGCCTTCCGCGCTGCGGCAGCGTTGCCCAGCGCGTGCGGCCGGTGCACGACGTGAAACATCCTGGCCGCCGGGACAACCACCACGCGGTGTCCCGCCAGGCGGTTGCGCCAGCAGAAATCGACGTCGTCTCCGCTGCCGGGCAGGGCGGGATCGAAACCGCCGAGGTGTTCCCAGATGTCGCGGCGCACCAGCATTCCGGCGGAATTCACGGCAAAGGTATCGGTGCGGCCGTCGTATTGCCCCTGGTCAAGTTCGTCAGCGTCGATCAGGGTTAGCCGCTCCGCCCAGCGGCTGGTGGAAAGGCCGACGTCCACCAGCTTGCGGCCCGCGTGCCAGTCCAACTGCTTGCAGCCGGCAACTGTGACGGACGGCGCCCGTTCCACTGCGAGGAGAAGTTCGGCGAGGGCTTCAGGAGCCGGCGCGGCGTCGTCGTGAAGCAGCCAGATCCACTCTGACCTGCCGTTGCCGTGATCTCCACCCCAGGGGGCGAGTTGGGCAAGGCCGGTGGATACCGCAGCGCCCATTCCACTCTTCCCGCTGTGGCTTACTACGTGTGCCCCGCCCAGGGCCTGCTCAAGGAGGACTTTGGAATCATCGCGGGACCCGGTATCGACGCCGATGACGTAGTCCGCCGGCCGCGTCTGGTCCGCCAAGGCTGCCAGGGTTCTGGGGAGATAATCACTGCCGTTGTGGGCGACCACAACGGCAGTGACGTGAACATCCTGATGAATTAGATTGCTCGCTTCCTTAGCCGCCGGCGCTCACGCTCGGAAAGGCCGCCCCAGATGCCGAATCGTTCGTCGTTGGCCAGGGCGTACTCAAGGCACTGGGATCGCACATTGCAGGCGCCGCAGACCTTTTTGGCGTCGCGGGTGGAGCCACCCTTTTCGGGGAAGAACGCCTCGGGGTCGGTTTGGGCGCACAGCGCATCCGTCTGCCAGCCGAGCTCGCCTTCGTCGCCAAAGTCCTGCTGGAAAGGCAGCCCGATCCAAACGGGCTGCGCCGGTCCGGAAGTCAGTTCCATCGGAGGATCGAGCTCGTCCTCAGGGTCCTGCCCGCCGCCCAGGAGTGCTTCATGCGCGGCAAGGAAAGCTGTGGCCTGGTCCTGCAGGAGGTCCTTATTGTTCGTGTTGAACCGCTCCGCAGCATCAGGATCCGCCGGGTCTACGTACCAATCACTGGGCACCCCCCGCGCACGGTATCTGGCCGTTGCCTGACCGGCCACGACGGCATCTTCCTGGATACGCTCTGCTTGCCCCACGGCGACCCTCCTGATGTTGCAGCTTCTGCCTGGATACGTGGACACTCGGTTGTGTGCCGGTATTTACGCAGTTGCCTTTAGTTATCTAATTACACGCGTGTAACTAGGGTGAGTCAAGCCGCTGGCCGGATAATAATCACCTGTAGCAACCAATATGGTGCACGCCACGCCCGGCAATTTTCACTGGACGGCGCGATTCCGGCCGACATCAGCGGGTCAGGCGGCGGAAAGCCTCAAAAAACCGCCTGTTGGCGCGGAAAGTACCCGGCCGCCCGATGAATAGATAGCACGCTTAGCATCAGATGATGTGATAAGTATCACGCAGTTCGCTGGGTTTTCTGCGCGGCCGGAGCCGGCTTGGTGACCTGCTGTGGTGCCGGTGGCAGGATTGAGGCATGACTACCCCGGCAATCGATCTGATGACCAGCCTTCGATCAGGCAACTCCACCGCTCCGCGCCTCACCTGGTACGGCCCTGACTCGGAGCGCGTGGAGCTGTCCGGAAAGGTGCTGGACAACTGGGTGGCCAAAACCAGCAACCTCCTCCAGGACGAACTGGACGCCGAACCGGGCATGCGCCTGGCGCTCGACCTGCCTGCCCACTGGAAGGGCATGGTCTGGGCACTTGCCGCCTGGCAGCTCGGCCTTGAAACGGTCCTGGATGGCGGCGCGGCGGACCTCCTGGCCACCACCCGGCCGGAGCCGGCAGCAGGAAAGTATGGTGCCGTCGTGGCCGTTGCGCTGCCCGCGCTGGCTATGCGCTGGGACGGCGCCCTTCCGGCAGGCTGCCTGGATTACGCAGCGGAAGTGCGCTCCCACGGAGACGTGTTTATGCAGCACGCCGAGGCCGACCCCTCGGCTTGCGCGATTGTTGGGCAGGACGGCCGCCGGCACCTGCACCAGGACCTGCTTGACGGGTTCGCAGTCCCCCACGAGGAGGGCGTGCGGTTGCACATCCCAGGGCGGGACGGACTGGAGGCAGCGCTGGCGAACGCGCTGGGCGCATGGCGGCGCGGGGGTTCTGTTGTGATGACGCACCCCGATGTCGAGCCCACCGACAAGCTGCTGGCGGCGGAACGCATCCACGGCAACTGAACGGCCGCCGTGTCGCCTGGCCTACTTCTGCGGCCGGGCCGGGTCCTCCGTGAGGGGCTCGGGCTCCGCTGCACCGGCACCATCGCCGGTGTCCCTGCTGCCATGGTGGTGGAGTTCGATGAGCTCGTGGTCGTGTGAGAACTCCGGTTCCTGGTCCAGTTCCTTGTTGAACACCAGGAACCGGTAGGCAAAGAACCTGACAACAGTGGCCACGAGGATGCCCGCTACTCCCGCGAAGAAGAGCATGTTTTTGTCGGTGACGCCCAGCCCATACTTGGCAAGGGCGGTAAAGCCTGTGGAAATCCCGATGCCTATCCCGTTGATGAGGATGAACATCAGGAACTCGCGGAGTACGTTGTCCTGCCGCCGGTGCCGGAAGGTCCAGAGGCGGTTCGCTACCCAGGAAAAGATCGTTGCCACTGACGCACCTACAAAACGGGCCTTGGCCTCGCTGTCCGTCATTGGGCCATGCATGAGGTAATACGTCATGCCGTTATCGATGACGAAAGCCACACCGCCGACGGCGCCGAACTTGGCCACTTCGCGCCAAAAAAGCGAGGCGAGCCCCCGGATGCGATCTGCAAGCGTGCTAAACATGACCCTCCATGGCCGTTGAACGATGGGCCACACGGCCAGAGGTCCATTTTAGCCCTTCAAATTCCTGTGGCGGTCCGGCAGCCACCCCTAATGCCGTGCCACAGAACCGTCCTGGAGCCCAAAAAACCACTCATGAAGGCAGGAAACGCGGGATCCGGGCTGGTCTTCGGTAGGCTGGCCCATGTGACTTTTCCAGTAATAGGTGTAGTTGGCGGCGGCCAGCTTGCGCGAATGATGGCCCCAGCCGCAACCGCACTCGGCTTCGAACTCCGCGTCCTTGCTGAAGGCGACGACGTCTCAGCCGTCTCGGCAGTGCCCTCCTCACCGGTGGGCGACTACAAGGACCTGCAGACCCTCCTGGAGTTCTCCGAGGGCCTGGACGTCATGACCTTTGACCACGAGCATGTTCCCACGGCGCATCTGCGGGCGCTGCAGGAAGCCGGCGTCAACGTCCAGCCCGGCCCCGATGCCCTGGTTCATGCGCAGGACAAGCTGGTAATGCGCTCCGCCATTGACCGGCTGGAACTTCCCAACCCCGCCTGGGCTTCGGTGGCGGACGTGGCCGCGCTTGTCAGCTTCGGGGAGGACACCGGATGGCCTGTGGTCCTGAAGACTCCCCGGGGCGGCTACGACGGCAAAGGTGTCCGGATCATTTCCTCAGCGGAGGAGGCTGCCGACACCGCTGAATGGTTTGAGGCCATGAGTCCCCTCCTGGCGGAAGCAAAAGTTGATTTCACCCGCGAGCTTTCCGCTTTGGTTGCCAGGACGCCCGACGGCGAAGCCCGGGCCTGGCCCGTGGTGCACACAATCCAGGTCGACGGGGTGTGCGACGAAGTCATAGCCCCTGCCTTGGACATTCCGGTGGAGGTTGCGGCCGCCGCAGAGGATGCTGCCTTGCGGATAGCCCAGGAACTGGGTGTGACAGGGGTCCTGGCAGTGGAACTTTTCGAAACCCCCGGCATCGGCGCAGGGTTCCTCATCAATGAACTGGCCATGCGCCCGCACAACACCGGGCACTGGACGCAGGACGGGTCGGTCACCAGCCAGTTCGAACAGCACCTTCGCGCCGTCCTTAACCTCCCGCTGGGCGCCACCGACGTGCTGGGTCCGGTAGTGGTGATGAAGAACTTCCTGGGCGGCGACAACCAGGACCTGTTTTCCGCCTTCCCGCTGGCGCTGGCCAGCGAGCCGGCGGCCAAGGTGCACTGCTACGGCAAGTCGGTGCGCCCGGGCCGGAAGATTGGCCACGTTAACCTGGTGGGCTCGTCCACAACGGAGGTTGATTCCGTTCGACGCCGGGCAGGCACCGTAGCGGGCATCATCCGGGACGGGCGGGTACCCGCCGAAGAACCGCCAGCAATTTTTGAGGAGAAAGCATGAGTCCCGAAGCCACCCCCGCCCCCGGTCCTGCCGGCAACCCGCTGGTGGGCCTGGTGATGGGATCGGACTCGGACTGGCCGGTCATGGAAGCCGCGGCTGACGCCCTGGCAGAGTTCGGCATTCCGTTCGAAGCTGACGTTGTGTCCGCCCACCGGATGCCTACCGAAATGATCCGCTACGGCCAGACAGCGCACGAGCGCGGGCTGAGGGTAATCATCGCCGGCGCCGGCGGTGCCGCCCATTTGCCGGGGATGCTGGCCAGCGTCACTCCACTCCCCGTGATCGGAGTGCCGGTTCCGCTGAAGACCCTGGACGGTATGGACTCCCTGCTCTCCATCGTTCAGATGCCTGCCGGCGTTCCCGTGGCCACGGTTTCCATCGCCGGAGCACGTAACGCCGGGCTCCTGGCGGTCCGGATGCTCGCAGCAGGCACCGACGAGCTTGCGGCATCACTGCGCGCCGACCTCCTCGAATTCGCCGCAGACCTCAATGCCGTAGCCGCCCGCAAGGGAGCAAACCTGCGGCAGAAGGTCAGCGAGGTTTTCGCCGAAGCCAACGGTCCGCTCCGGGGCAGCCGTTAGGAAGGCGGCCATGACCAGCAGCAAGGTCCAGCAGTCCCTTTCCGGCACAGCGCTCACCGACCCGGTCCGCTACCCATCCAGCGCTTCCTTCCCGGTGCGGACCAAGCGCGGCTTCGTCCTTGTGCTTCTGACCCTCCTGGTGCCAGGCAGCGCGCAGCTTGTGGCCGGGGACCGTAAACTGGGCCGCGCGGCGTTGAGGGTGACGCTCTGTGTCTGGGCAGCCCTGGTGCTTGCGGTGCTCCTGCTGCTGCTCAACCGGACCCTTCTCATCAACATCGTCACCAACCCCTTCGCCTCGCTGGCACTGGTGATCCTGCTGGTGGCACTGGCTGCCGGCTGGGCAATCCTGTTTATCAACACCCTGCGGCTCATCCGCCCGGTCCTGCTCGCGCCGCAGGCGCGGCCCGCCGTCGTCATTGCCCTGGTGTTGGCGATGGTCCTTGGCAGCGGGTCCCTTGGTTACGCTGCGTACCTGCTCAATGTGGGACGGAACGCGATCGGCAGCATCTTCTCCTCCGGCCCCGCCATCGACCCGGTGGAGGGCCGCTACAACTTCCTGATGATGGGAGGCGATGCCGGTGAGGACCGTACCGGCAGGCGCCCGGACAGCCTGTCCGTCCTCAGCGTGGACGCCACGACGGGCCAGACCGCGATCATCTCCGTACCCCGTAACCTGCAGAACGCCCAGTTCAGCGAGGACTCGCCCATGCGCACCGTCTATCCGGACGGCTACAACTGCGGGGACGACTGCCTGATCAATGCCATCAACACCGAAGTGACAAACGAATACGCCGACCTTTACCCCGGCGTGGCCGACCCCGGTGCGCAGGCAACCCTTGAAGCCGTCTCCGGAACGCTGGGCCTTACTGTCCAGGCGTACGTTTTGGTGGACATGCAAGGCTTCTCCTCCCTCATCGACGCCATGGGCGGCATCCGGATCAAGGCCGGCGGCTGGGTTCCCATGAGCGGCTTCTTCGACGATTTCACCCAAACCCACGGTATGCCCCTCGGGTGGATCCCGGCCGGAGAACAAACACTCAACGGAGACCAGGCGCTGTGGTACGGACGGTCACGCGAGTACGTGGACGACTACGCCCGCATCCAGCGCCAGCAATGCGTGCAGCAGGCCATGCTGAAGCAGCTGGATCCCGCTACGCTGCTGGCCAAGTTCGAGGACATCGCCAACGCAGGAACGAAGGTGGTGGAATCAAACATCTCCTCATCGCAGCTGGGCAGCTTTGTGGACCTCGCCATCAAGGCGAAAGGCCAGGACGTCAAACGGCTCACCATCGGCCCGCCGGATTTCGATGCCTCGTTCTCCACCGTTCCGGACTTCGATGATATTCACTCCCGTGTGGACCAGTTGCTCGCATCTGCATCCGGGCAGGGGGCGCAGTCGGCAGGAGTTCCCGACGACGTCATGGTAGTCCCGGCCGCAGGCGCCGGGCCTGTCCAGGCGGCAGGAGCCTCGCCTGCGGGCCTGCCGGCAGGCCGTACCGCAATGCAGCAGCCCGCGCCGTCGGATTTTGTCCCGGTGACCACTACTCCCGACGGTGAGCCGATTACGGAAGAGATGCTGACCCAGCTCAAGCGCGAAGGCAACGAGGAGGCCATCCGGCAGCTCGTGGCCACCAACGGCCAATGCGCGCCGTTGTAACCAGCATCCCCATCAGACCTACCTAGGAAACGGACCCTGCCTTGTACGAGATCGATAATGTCCTCCGGAATTATGCCTGGGGATCGACGACCGCGATCGCCGCCTTGCTCGGGCGGCCGGAGTCGGGCGAACCGGAAGCAGAGTTGTGGATTGGTGCGCACCCGGACTCACCATCCGTGGCCCACCTGCCCGGGGATGGGTCCACCATGACCCTCGATGCCCTGATCGCGGGCGACCCGGTGCATTTCCTCGGCGCAGACTCCGTGGCGCGGTTTGGTCCGCGGTTGCCGTTCCTTGCCAAAATTCTGGCGGCTGCCCAGCCGCTCTCCCTGCAGGTCCACCCAAGCCTGGAGCAGGCGAGGGCGGGCTTCGCACGGGAGAAGGCCCAGGGCCTCGCCGCCGACGCCCCCAACCGGAATTACCGGGATGACAACCACAAGCCCGAGATGATTCTTGCCCTGACGCCGTTTGAAGCCCTGTGCGGTTTCCGCCCGGCGGGCCAGGCCCGGGAGATCCTGCAGCACGTTGCCGCAGCTTTTGACGCCGTGGAGGGCGAGCCGCCCGCGCTGATCAGCTCACTGCTGGCGGATCTTGAGGACACCAACGAAGGCGCCGGTTTGCGGAAGGCCTTCGAGCGCTTGATCTCCGGAGGCACGTCCGTGGCTGAGGACACGGCCCTGGTGGTGGCCGCGCTGCTTTCCGGAGCGCCGCTTGCCCCCTTCGACGCCGAACTTGCGACGGCCATCAGCCTCAATGAAAAGTACCCCGGTGATCCGGGAGTCCTGATCTCGCTGCTGCTGAACCGCATCTCGCTGGAGCCTGGTGAGGCGGTCTACCTGCCGGCCGGGAACGTCCACGCGTACCTGCACGGCCTCGGCGTTGAGGTCATGGCGTCCTCTGACAACGTACTGCGGGGCGGCCTCACCCCAAAGTTCATTGACGTCCCCGAACTGCTGCGGACCGTCGACTTCCACCCCGTGGCCGTGCCGATGCTCGAGGCCAAGCGGACGGTGATGGACCAGGAACTTTTCCGCCCGCCTTTCGAGGAGTTCCAGCTGCAGCGGATTGAACTTACGCCCGAGGCAGGACCCGTCCCGCTGGCACAGTCCGGCGCGGCAGTGGTGATTGTGGTGGCCGGGGATGTCTACCTGGATTCACCCAAGGGCGACCTCCAGCTTTCCCGGGGCGGGAGCGCTTTCCTGGCTGCCGCCGAGGCGCCCGTCAATGTTCATCCGGTAGCCGGCAGCACTGAACCCGCGCTGGCATTCGCTGTGACGACGGGCTTGCGGGAGGGTCTCGCCCGCGCCTAGCAGAAAGGGCGACGACGGCACCATGGCAGGTGCCGTCGTCGCCCTTGTCCTGAGGCTGCTAGCTGCCCCGGCGCACCTTCCGGATCAGTGGCCGGACCCTCCCGGCAGCAGTCTTCAGGAGCCGGCGTGCTGTTTGGAGTCCACGGCGTGCCAGGGGCATGGCCTGGGCATACGCCGGGTACAGCGGCGAGAGCGGCTTCTCCCAGGTTCCCAGGAGCATGTTCTCGTGCTTCGCGAACTGCTTCTTGAAGTCGGAAATGCCGTCGTTGAGGAGGCCGTTGAAGTCATAGCGTCCGCAGCCGTCCTCGCGCATGGCCTGCAGGGCTGCCCATTTCACGCCGTAATTGACGCGCTGCTTCTGCCCTTCCGCGGAGACACCGCCGTAAAGCTCGAAAGCGGTGGAACCGCTCTTGGCGAGCCAGACGAACGCCAGCAACTGCTCGCCGTCGAAGGCCCCGATAATCGGTGAGCCATCCCCCATGTTCCGGAAGATGTCCCGGTAGTACTGGTCCTCGTGGATCCCGAACCCGGCGCGTTCGGCCGTCTCGTGGTAGATCGCGAGCACCTGCTCAAGTTCGGCGTCGTTCTTTACCTTGCGGAACTCGACGTCGCTGCGCATCGCCTTGCGGATGTTCGCGCGGGTGGACTTGGACATGTCAGCCATGAGTTCGTCATCGGATTTGGTGAGGTCAAGGATCAGCGTGCGCGGGATCAGTACCGTATTGGTCGATGAATGGAATCCTGCATCTTTCACCGCAGCCGCGTATGGCGAGTCCTGGTCCCAGTCCGGTTCAATGCTGAGGGCGACTCCCCGGTGGCGGACGGCAGCGTGCCCGGCAAGGCTGGCGAGGACGGCCTGCGCATCTTCCGGCGCACACATAGGCCCCCGGGGAATGTAGACCAGTGCGCGGAAGGGCAGCGGCAGCCGCCGGATCAGCAGCTGAGCGCAGCCGATGGTGTTGTCCCCATCTTTCAAAAGCACCCGGTCAACGGACCAGCCGTGCATGGCCTTGGTCTCACCCCAGCCCCAGAGCTGTTGCGGGTGCCCCTGGAACCGGTCGACGTATTCGTCCCAAAGGGCGCGGTCAGTACAGGGCACAACAGCTGGAATCATGGCTTAAACCCTATACCAACGCATTAACGCCAAAGCCCCGGAATGCGCTGGGCGCTCTCCGGGGCTCCGTCTGGCGTGGGGCCTGGATCAGCTCTTGCGGGCGTAGGCTTCCCACTTGCTGGCCTGGTGCTCGCCGTCCACAAAACGGATGGTGCCGGACTTGGAACGCATCACGATGGACTGGGTCAGGACCTTGTCCTTGGAGTAGCGGACGCCCTTGAGCAGGTCGCCGTCGGTAATGCCGGTAGCGGCGAAGTAGCAGTTGTCGCTCGAGACGAGGTCGTTGGTGGAGAGGACCCGCTCCAGGTCGTGGCCTGCGTCGATGGCCTTCTGCTTCTCTTCGTCGCTGGTGGGCCACAGCCGGCCCTGAATGACGCCTCCCAGGGTCTTGATGGCGCAAGCGGCCACGATGCCCTCGGGGGTGCCGCCGATGCCCATTAGGGCGTCCACGCCAGTGCCCGAGCGGGCCGCTGCGATGGCGCCGGCAACGTCACCGTCCATGATGAACTTGGTGCGGGCGCCCGCCTCGCGGATTTCTTCAACCAGCGGGCGGTGACGGTCGCGGTCCAGGATCATGACGTTGAGCTGGTTGACCTTGACGCCCTTGGCCTTGGCGATCAGGTGCAGGTTCTGCTTCACGGGGAGGCGAAGGTCCACCATGTCCGCGGCTTCAGGACCGGTGACCAGCTTCTCCATGTAGAACACGGCGGAGGGGTCGAACATCGATCCGCGCTCGGCCACAGCCAGGACGGCCAGGGCGTTGTTGATGCCAAGTGCGGTGAGCCGGGTTCCATCAATGGGGTCCACTGCCACATCGCATTCCGGACCGGTGCCATCGCCCACGCGTTCGCCGTTGAAGAGCATGGGGGCTTCGTCTTTTTCGCCTTCGCCGATGACCACTACGCCGTTGAAGTGGACGGTCTGAAGGAAGGAGCGCATGGCGTCAACGGCAGCGCCGTCGGCCGTGTTCTTGTCGCCGAAGCCTACCCAGTGTCCGCCGGCGATTGCTGCCGCTTCGGTAACGCGGACGAGCTCGAGGGCAAGGTTGCGGTCCGGCTCATCGTTGCCCACCGCCAGGGAGGGGGAGATCGTGGAGTACTTCTGGGTCATGGACGCTGGTGACACGTGAACCTCTTCTTCGAGTGGCGATCATTGAACCCGCCCAGCCGGAACAGCCGCGCGGTGATTCCTCTGATATCGATCATAGTCGCGGCACCGGGTTCCGGCTGCGGGATGACGCGGCCGCGCAATGTAGTCCGAAGGTAGTTGCCGGAGCGGCAGCGGCCACGGCGGACCGAGTGTGAGTTGCGGACCGGCATGGGCGACTATAGAGGGGTGAATGAAATGCAGGAAAAGACCAGTCCCTCCCCCGAACCAGCAGGATCCGGAAGCAACAGCGGATCCAGCGCGGCCGGAGGGCAGGACCCGGTTAAGCCTGTCATTCCGGCGGCGGCAGCCAAGCGGGCCAACGCCTCCGTGATCGGGATGATCATTGCCCTGGTGCTGAGCATCGCCGCGTTCCTGCCCATCGTCCTGATGAACCCCTCCCCGAAGAGTGACGGCTACCGTCCCAATATCGACGTCAGTGCCGCAGCCCGGAATGCAACGGACGTGGCAGGATTCACGCCGGTAGCGCCGGACACCGGCAACTCCTTCCGGCCCAACTACGCCAGGTGGGAAGGTGGCACGGGAAGCGGCGTGCCTGCATGGGAGGTCGGCTATATCACGCCGAAGGAGTCCTTCATTGGACTGGTCCAGACCCGTACGGCCAACCCCACCTGGCTGCTTCAGCAAACGAAAAATGCTCCTGTTACCGGGTCCCGCAACGCGGGCGGCCAGGAATGGGAGCTCCGCGATACCGGCAAGGGCGAAAAATCAATGGTGCTGGAGTACCGCGGCACCACTGTCATCCTCACCGGCTCCGCCCCGCTGGACGAGTTCGGCACCCTGGCAGACGCCGTCGTGAAGTCCATGGACAGCAATCCTGCCGTCACAGTTTCACCTGCGGCCACCACCGCCCCCTAAAGTAAGCAGGGTGACTACCTATCTGACTCCTGCCCTTGCCTGGCGCCGGATGCGCGAAGGAAATGAACGTTTCGTCGCCGGCCAGTCCTCCCACCCGAACCAGGACTCCTCGCGCCGGTCCTCGCTGGTGGAGAACCAGCACCCGTTCGCCGTGATTTTCGGCTGCTCGGACTCCCGGCTCGCTGCCGAGATTATTTTCGACGTCGGACTGGGTGACGTTTTTGTGGTCCGTACGGCAGGGCAGGTTATTGACGACGCCGTCCTCGGCTCGCTGGAGTACAGCGTGGGTGTGCTCGGCGTACCGCTGATCGCCATCCTGGGACACGACAGCTGCGGTGCCGTCAGCGCCACCAAGGCGGCAGTGGACACCGGTGAGATGCCGGCGGGCTTCATTCGCGACCTGGTAGAGCGGATCACCCCGTCTGTGCTGACCTCAATTCGCCAGGACAAGCACGAGGTCAACGACATGGTGGTGGAGCACGTCAAGCAGACCGCCCAGCGGCTGGTGGACAGCTCGCGTGTGATTTCGGACGCAGTTGAAAGCGGGCGCACCGCCGTTATCGGCCTCTCGTACAGCCTGGCCGAGGGCCGCGCCAACGTTGTTTCCGGGATCGGTGAGCTCTAGGGCGGGGGTTAAAACCCGCCCGTAGCATGCTCTTCACGGTTTTCGATGGGATGCAGGATCGCCCTAAGCTAGCCCCATGACTTCCACTGAAGAGTTCCGCATTGAACATGACACGATGGGCGAAGTCCGCGTCCCCGTGAACGCACTGTACCGCGCGCAGACGCAGCGGGCAGTGGAGAATTTCCCTATTTCCGGCAAGACCCTGGAACGCGCGCACATTGAAGCGCTGGCCAGGGTCAAGAAGGCTGCTGCCCAGGCCAACGCTGAACTGGGTGTGCTCGACGGCGAGCTTGCCAAGGCCATCGCAGACGCCGCTGATGAGGTGGCCACCGGAAAGTACGACGGCGATTTCCCCATCGACGTCTTCCAGACCGGCTCCGGCACCTCCTCGAACATGAACACCAACGAGGTCATCGCCGAGCTTGCCACCCGTGCACTGAAGGCCGCCGGCAGCGACAAGGTTGTCCACCCGAACGACCATGTCAACGCCTCGCAGTCCTCCAACGACGTCTTCCCCACGTCGGTGCACGTGGCAGCGACGTCCGCCCTGATCAACGACCTCATCCCGGCTCTCGGCTACCTGGCCGAGTCCTTGGAGCGCAAGGCCGTGGAGTTCAAGGACGTCGTCAAGTCCGGCCGCACGCACCTGATGGATGCCACCCCCGTGACGCTTGGCCAGGAATTCGGCGGCTACGCTGCCCAGGTCCGCTACGGCATAGAGCGCATCAACGCTTCCCTTCCCCGCGTCGCCGAGGTTCCCCTGGGCGGCACGGCCGTGGGCACCGGCATCAACACCCCGGCCGGTTTCCCCGAACGCGTGATCGAACTGCTCGCCACGGACACCGGCCTGCCCCTGACCGAGGCCCGCGACCACTTCGAAGCGCAGGCCAACCGTGACGGCCTTATCGAGGCGTCCAGCCAGCTGCGCAACATCGCCATCTCGTTCATGAAGATCAACAACGACCTCCGCTGGATGGGCTCCGGTCCCAACACCGGCCTGGGCGAAATCGCCATTCCGGACCTGCAGCCGGGCTCTTCGATCATGCCCGGCAAGGTCAATCCGGTCATCTGCGAGGCGTCCATCATGGTGGCTGCGCAGGTTATCGGGAACGACACAGCCATCGCCTGGTCCGGGACCAACGGTGCCTTCGAGCTGAACGTCGGCATCCCGGTGATGGCGTCCAACCTGCTGGAGTCCATCCGCCTGCTGGCCAACACCAGCCGCGTCATGGCCGACAAGATGATCGACGGCATCACCGCCAACGTGGAGCGTGCCCGCTTCCTGGCTGAGGCCTCGCCGTCCATCGTTACCCCGCTGAACAAGTACATCGGCTACGAGAACGCAGCCAAGATCGCCAAGACGGCCGTGGCCGAAGGCCTCACCGTCCGCCAGGCCACCGAGAAGCTCGGCTTTGTCGGTGACGGCGAGGGCAAGGTCTCCGAAGCCGACCTCGAGAAGGCCTTGGACGTTACCACCATGACCTCCCCGGCCCACAAGGCTTAGCCCCCAGCGCCTACCTGCCTGCGGCGGCCCCGCTTACGACGACGGCCGGTACCTTTCACACGAAAGGTACCGGCCGTCGTCGTACTGTTCTCTGCCTCCTGCTCTCTGCCTAGTGCGCCCGGTCATCAAAAGTTGCACTAACGTCTAAGGAGTGCAAAACTTTACTTTGTGGATGAAAGTGCAGTTATTGAGGGTGGCCTCCGTGAACGGAAGCGTGCTGCGACCCGTTCAGCCCTTACCGCCATCGCCCGAAGGCTGACCGCTGAACGGGGGCTGAATGGCTATACCGTGGACGAGGTCTGCGAGCAGGCCGACATTTCGCGCCGGACGTTCTTCAACTACTTCCCCACGAAGGAAGACGCCATCCTTGGCCACGTGGATGACGAAATTCCCGCTGATGTCATCGAGGACTTTGTTGCCGGCGGCGAAGCATCCCCACCCGGCAGCATCTCCTCCACCCTCTTCCAGGACCTGATCGGGCTTTCATTGAAGTTGTCCGAAAACATGGCTGCCTCTGAAGAGGAAACCCGCCAGCTGATCGGCGTCATCAAGAAGGAACCACAGCTCATGCTGAGGATCATCGGTGCCACGGAGGAGCGGGAGGGTGAGTTCGCCCGGGTCCTGGCCCGCCGGGAAGGCGTTGATCCACAACACCCCGTGATCCAGATGGCCGTTGTCCTGCTCGGAAACATCGCCCGTAAAAGCAGCATGGTCTATTTCTCCGACGGCAACACCCGCTCCTACCAGGAACTCTTCCTCGAGAACATCAGCGCCGCCCGCCAACTGTTCTCCCAAAACTTCGCAAAGCCCATACCCGCAGAAGGACAACCATGAGTATTGCCGTCAATAAGGGGACAACAGCAGCGGGTCCCCTGCTGCTCACCCAAAAACGCATCTGGATCATCTTCTCGGCGCTGATCGCCGGGATGCTGCTGTCCAGCCTCGACCAAACAATTGTCTCCACCGCCATGCCTACCATCGTGGGCAAACTGGGCGGCGTGGAACACCAGGCCTGGATCACCACCGCGTACCTGCTCGCCACCACCATCGTGATGCCCATCTACGGCAAGTTCGGTGACGTCCTGGGCCGGCGAAATCTGTTTCTTATAGCCATCGCGTTGTTTACGCTCGCCTCGGTGGGCTGTGCCCTTGCCACGGATTTCTGGGGCTTCGTGGTCTTCCGGGCCATCCAGGGCCTTGGCGGCGGCGGCCTGATGATCCTCTCGCAGGCGATCATTGCGGACATAGTGCCGGCCAAGGACCGCGGCAAGTACATGGGGCCGCTGGGCGCCATCTTCGGCCTTTCTGCCGTGGCCGGCCCCCTGCTGGGTGGATTCTTCGTGGACCACCTGACCTGGGAATGGGCTTTTTACATCAACATCCCCATCGGCATCGCAGCCTTCGCCATTGCCTGGTTCACACTGACACTGCCGAACAAGAAGGCTGAAAAGCGGATCGACATCCTGGGTGTTGTGCTGCTGTCCGCAGCCACCACCTGCCTCATCTTCTTCACCGACTTTGGCGGAAAGAAGGACGAGGGCTGGGACTCCCCCCTTACCTGGGCCTTTGGCGCCGGCATGGTCCTGTCCGCCGCAGCCTTCGTAATGGTGGAGCGCCGGGCCGAGGATCCAATCATTCCCCTGAGCCTGTTCCGCAACCGGATCTTTGTCAACGCCACGGCCATCGGTTTCACCCTTGGCCTGGGCATGTTCTCCGCAATTGCTTTCGTCCCCACGTTCCTGCAGATGTCCTCCGGCACCTCTGCGGCCGAGTCCGGCCTGCTGATGCTGCCGATGATGGCGGGCCTGATGGGCACCTCCATCTACTCGGGCATCCGGATCTCCAAGACCGGAAAGTACAAGCTGTATCCCATCCTGGGGGCGGCCTTCACCATGGCTGCGATGCTTTGGATGACCACCCTCGCTGCCAGTACACCCATCTGGGTGATCTGCGTCCAGCTGTTCATCTTCGGAGCCGGCCTGGGCCTCATCATGCAGGTAGTGGTCCTTGTGGTGCAGAACTCCGTCCCCGCGGACCAGATCGGCACCGCCACCAGCACCAACAACTACTTCCGCGAGGTGGGCGCCGCAATGGGCGTTGCAGTCTTCGGTGCCATTTTCACCAACCGCCTCTCCGAGTCCCTCACCAGCGCATTCACCGGTGCAGGAGCGTCCGCGGACCAGGCGGCCCAGTCCACCAGCACCCTGGACCCACGAGCGCTGAGCCAGCTTCCGGAGCAGCTGCGCGATTCGATCGTCAACGCCTACGCCGAGTCGCTCGCCCCGGTCTTCTGGTACCTGATCCCGTTCATCGCGGTTGCCTTGATCCTGGCCGTCACGCTGAAGCAGATCCCCTTGTCGGACACTGCCGGAATGGTGGCCCGGGGCGAAGCCGTGGGCGGTGAGGAGGCCGAGCGCCTTGCCGCCGGCCTGCCGGACAATGCCAAGGACGACGACGGCGAGCTGGTCTCCCAGCGCAACTGACCGCCGTCGTACTAAAAGGATTGCCTAGTGCGGACGGTCAGGGTTTGAAGTGGGCGGCTTCGGCCGGAGCGAGGGCTCGGTGGATGCTGGTGAGGTGACCGGGCATCAGCTCAGGGAGCTCATCGACGCCGAACCAGCCCACCGCCAAGGACTCGTCGTCATTCACGCGGGCAGTCCCGGAGACGTAGCGGCAGCGGAACACCACGTCCAGGAACTCGCACACATCGCCGTTGGGGTAGGTGAACGGACCTACAGCCCCTACAGACACAAGCCGCTCCGGTTCCGCCACTACCGCCGTTTCCTCAAAGATCTCCCGCACCAGGCCTCGGGCTGGCTCCTCGCCCGGCTCCAGCATTCCGCTGACCAGCGCCCACTGTTTGTTGTCGGCCCGCTGGGCGAGCAGGACGCGCCCCGCATCATCAATCACTACGCCCCGGACCCCGGGGACCCAGAGCGGATCGTTGCCGATTTTCTTGCGGAGTTTCAGGATGTAGTCAGGCGCAGGCATCCCGCCAGCCTACCGAAACAGCCAGCCAGCTCTACCCATAAGCCAGGCAGGTCCAGGCTCACGCCGCATGTTGGGTCACGCCGGCAGCAGCATGGCCGCGGCTGCACCGGCGAGCATAAACGGTCCGAAGGGGATGGACGATTTCAGCGTCCCCCTGCGTGCAGCCAGAAGTGCGATTGACCAGAGCCCGCCGAGGAGGAAAGCCAGGAAGGTACCTGCAAACAGGTGTCCCCAGCCGAGATAACCGAGGTACATCCCCAGGACGCCAGCGAGTTTCACATCCCCGAAACCCATGCCGGGCGGATACGCGAACCGCAGGATGAAGTAGAAAAGCCACAGGATGGCGGCACCGGCCACAACCCGGAGCGCCGGTACAGCCATGAGCTCCGCGACGGGACCGGCAGTGCCCTGGCCTGTGGCGGCGCTGGCCCCGGCTCCGGCTAAGGCAGTTGCCGCAAGGAGCAGGACACCGGCCACGGCGTAGGAAGGGAAGACGATCCGGTTGGGCAGGAGGTGATGCCGGACGTCAATCACCGTGAGCCGGACGGCCATCACCGCGAAGTAGGCGCAGGCAGCAAGCACCAGCCAGAAGGCCAGCGGGGTGTGCTGCCATAATTCGCCCAATCGTTGGATCACCCTCGGATGCTACTGGATTTCCGCCCGCCGCCGCACCGCCCGCGCGTAAACTGTGGATATGGCGACGTGGGACTCCCGGCACCGGATGGATCCGGACACCACTTCAGCCGCCGCGCACCCTGCCCTTTTCCGGAACCTTTGCAGGTCCTCGCCCTGGAAATGGCAGTCCCTGCGCTTTGAGTATTGGGATGAGCCCTTCGCGGATGCGCCTAGCCCTACGGCGTCCCTGGTGCGGGCGTGGCTTCGGCGGCCGGGCGCACTTCGTCTTGAAACCGCGGACGGACTTGTCCTGCACAGCACCACGGGAATCAACGATTCCCGGGACGGACTCTATGTCAGTGCCACCCGGAAGTCCTGGCTTCTGCCACCGCACCTGGTGACGCCCGTTTACGACGAGCATGGCCTGGTGCGCAGGCGGCCGGAAGCAGCCTATGGCGAGCCAGGGTTCGGCAACGGGCGGTTCGCCGCGGCCTTGGATCCTGTGGAACTGGCCGGGAACGCCCCAGTGCCTCTGGAGTTTCCCGGCAGCAATGCGGTGGAGATACAGGAAGTCCGGCAGCAGGAGCACGAAGGACGCCCTGTCCTTGAAGCAGTTGCAATCCGCACAGCCGCGTACCATCCGGCCCATCCGGCAGCGCCGCTGTGCCTTCCCGGCAGATCCCGGATCCGGCTGGACCTGGGCACCGGCGTATGTGTGGCAAGCCAGTCGCTGGAACCGGGGTCGGAGGACTACGGTCACTGGCTGCGCATCCTCGCGGTGGACGAGTACATGCTGGACGACCTCTTCCTGGCCCAGTCAATGAATCTCACAGACGTCCGGCAGCACATCCCCTGGGAGGTCCCTGCCTCACTGTGACAGGCCGCAGCAGGGCGCATCCGCTAGGCTTCGCTGATGACATCACTGAGCGACGTTTGGCCACTTTTCGGCCTGAGGATGGCCACACCGCGGCTGGAACTCCGCCCCATCCAGGACCATGAAATTCCTGCGGCCGTTGCAGCAGCAAGGAGCGGCATCCACGAGGCGGGCAGGAGCCCGTTCAGCACTCCGTGGACTGAGCTTCCGGCAGATGAACTGGGGCCGAATATGGCCCGCTGGTACTGGCGCTGCCGGGCCGAATGCTCCCCCGAATCCTGGACCCTGCTCCTGGGCATCTGGCATGGGGGCGCCTTCATCGGCTGCCAGGACGTCGGCGCCAAGGATTTCGCCGCGCTCAAGACCGTCACCACAGGCTCCTGGCTGAAGCAGTCAATGCAGGGCCGCGGGTTCGGCAAGGAGATGCGCGCCGCCGTCGCCCTCTATTCCTTCGACTGGTTGGGCGCCGAAGCAGCAGAGTCCGAAGCAGCCACGTGGAACGAAGCTTCCCTCGGCGTCTCCCGCTCCCTCGGCTACGAACTGAACGGCACCACAAGGCAAGCCTGGGGCACCAAGGTCGAAACAGTCCAGCACGTCCGGCTCACCCCGGAGACATTCAAACGCCCCGACTGGACCCTGCGGGTCGAGGGCCACGAACCTGCAGCGAAGTTCCTGAAGGTCAGTTAGTGCCCACCGTGGCTGGTTCGTCCGTCCCCCCAGCGCTTCGCCGTCGGGTTGAGTGCGGCGCCGTGGTTGGGTTCGCCAGGCCAGGGCCCTTCTCCGTCGCTTAGGTTCGCCGCGGCCGGTTTCGTCCGGGGGTCACCTCCGCAGGACGAAACGCACTCACGAGTCGGGTTGCGGTCCTTCGCGTAGGAGCGCATCGCGGCGCATCGGGCTCCGGAGGTCGCCCAGCGACCGGAGGGGCCCCTATGCGACGTGTCTAAGCGACGGCGAAGGGCCGTGGCCCGGCGAACCCGGCAACGGAAACGCACAAGGGCCGTGGCCCGCAAACGGAACCACGGCCCTTGCTATCGAACCGAAACTAGCCTTCGAGCAGTTCCGTGACCAGGGCTGCGATTGGCGAGCGTTCGGAGCGGGTCAGGGTGATGTGGCCGAAGAGGGGGTGTCCTTTCAGGGTTTCGACGACGGCGGCGATTCCGTCGTGGCGTCCGACGCGGAGGTTGTCGCGCTGGGCGACGTCGTGGGTCAGGACGATCTTCGAGTTCTGGCCGATGCGGCTCATGACGGTCAGCAGGACGTTCTTTTCGAGTGACTGGGCCTCGTCAACGATCACAAAGGCGTCGTGAAGGGAGCGTCCGCGGATGTGGGTGAGGGGCATGACCTCGAGCATGCCGCGGTCCATGACCTCCTCCACGACTTCCTGGCTGACCAGTGCCCCAAGGGTGTCGAAGACCGCCTGCGCCCAGGGGTTCATCTTCTCGGACTCGGAGCCGGGCAGGTAGCCCAGTTCCTGGCCGCCCACGGCGTACAGGGGCCGGAAAACGATCACCTTGCGGTGCTCCCGGCGCTCGAGGACCGCTTCCAGGCCCGCACACAAAGCCAGGGCTGACTTGCCGGTGCCTGCCCGGCCGCCTATGGAGACGATGCCGACGGCGGGATCCATCAGCATGTCGATGGCCAGCCGCTGCTCCGCGGACCGTCCGTGCAGTCCGAATACGTCGCGGTCGCCCTTCACCAGGCGGACCTGCTTGTCCGGGCCCACCCGGCCGAGCGCGGAGCCGCGGTTGGACAGCAGGACCAGGCCGGTGTTCACGGGCAGTTCCGCTGCAGCAGGTATAAACACGGGTTCGTGGCCGTAGAGCGTGGAAATCTCCTGCTCGCTGGCCTCCACCTCGGCCACGCCGGTCCAGCCGGAGTCCTTCACCAACTCGTTGCGGTATTCGTCGGCGGTGAGCCCCATGGCTGAAGCCTTGACCCGCATGGGCAGGTCCTTGGACACCACGGTGACGTCCCGGCCTTCGTTCGCGAGGTTCTTTGCCACCGCGAGGATACGGCTGTCGTTGTCGCCGCTGCGGAACCCCAGCGGCAGCACCTCGGCGGAGATGTGGTTCAGTTCCACCATGAGGGTGCCGCCGTCGTCACCGATGGGGATCGGCTGGCTCAGGCCGCCGTGCTTGACCCGAAGATCATCGAGGAGCCGGAGCGCCTTCCGCGCAAAGTAGCCAAGTTCAGGGTCGTGCCGCTTGGCCTCAAGCTCGGTGATCACCACCACCGGCACGATCACCTCATGCTCAGCAAAGCGCAGCAGCGCGCGCGGGTCGGACAGCAGGACGGAGGTGTCGATCACGAAGGTGTGGATGTTGGCTTCCCTTCCGGAAACAGCAAAACCGGCTGCAGCATCTTTCGCTGCGCCGGTTTCTGACGTGGCTCGCATGGCGCGAGAGGTAGCTTTCCCGCCCTGGCCGAAAAGGACCTCGGGCAGTTGTTCAGAAGTAGCCACATCGACTCCAGCCCCGGGCGCATGCCCGGATTTGTTAGTGGTGAGGCGGCTCGGCCAAGAGGCCGGGTCCGGCCTCCCATACAACCGGTGCGATGTCTCGCTCCATGTACTGGCCTCCCCGATCAGCCGGCGGTTTTGCCTGCTGATGGATATAACGTAAATCCATCGGAAGTAATTTCCGCAACCATTACGCGGCGATTCCTGTTGCAGCCGTGTGAACTGTCGGTGAACCCGGAATGTCAGGTGCCGAAGCGGCGCTGCCGGCCGGCATAGTCCCGGAGGGCGCGCAGGAAGTCCACTTTGCGGAATGCCGGCCACAGCGCCTCGCAGAAGTAGAACTCGCTGTAGGCGCTCTGCCACATCAGGAACCCGGAGAGCCGTTGTTCGCCGGACGTGCGGATCACCAGGTCCGGATCCGGCTGGCCCCGGGTGTAGAGGAACCGGGAGATATCGTCCACGCACAGGTCGTCGGCGAGCTTGCCAATATCGGCGCCCTTGGCGACGGCGTCGTGCAGCAGTTCCCGCACGGCGTCAACGATTTCCCGGCGTCCGCCGTACCCCACCGCCACGTTGACATGGATTTTTTCCCGGACCGGGGTGCGTGCCGTGAGCTTGTTCAGCCGCTCCGCAAGATAGTCCGGCAGCAGTTCCGGTGCACCCATGGCGTGCACTGATATGTTCGCGTCGCCGTCAAGCCGGTCCAGGGTGTTGGCGATGATGCCCATGAGGAGGTCCAGTTCTTCGCTGGACCTGTTCATGTTGTCGGTGGACAGCATGTACAGCGTGACCACCTTGACCCCAAGTTCCTGGCACCAGCCAAGGAATTCATGGATCTTGTCTGCGCCTGCCTGATGGCCTTGGCTGGTGGGCGCGTTGAACTGCTTGGCCCAGCGCCGGTTGCCGTCAACCATCACTCCAATGTGCCGGGGGATGCGGTCGCGCGCGAGGTCCTTGAGCAGCCGGCGCTCGTAAAAGCCATAGAGGAACCCGGGCAACTCCACGCGGCCACTCACCTGACTTCCTTGATGTACGTTCGGCTTGCACATCCTAGGCTACCGTCCGCCGCGGGCGGGGACGGTCTTCTGCGCGCCACCCTACACAGGGCCATTGTTACCCGTGGGTAACTTACTGGCCCGTAAGTTATTCTGGAGCCATGAACAGCGACACCCCGGACGGTCCGCGGAGGCCGCAGCCCAAGGACATTTCAGGCGCGGGAGCCAGCGCGGAAACGAACTCTGGCACCTCCCCCATGGACGACGCAGCCGTGCGGCTGGCAGAGCTCCTGATGATCAAGCCGAAGTGGCGCGGCTGGATCCACACCGTGACGGCTCCGCTGGCACTCGCGGCGGGGATTGTCCTTGTCCTCCTGGCCCCGACCCTTGACCGCAAGGTCACGTCGGCCATCTACGCGGCCACTGGCGTGCTGCTGTTCGGGGTCAGCGCCGTGTACCACCGGGGCAACTGGTCCCCGCGGGTAAAGATGACGCTCAAGCGGCTGGACCATACCAACATCATGCTGGTGATCGCAGGCAGCTACACGCCGCTCGCCTGGACCCTGCTGGAACGGCCCCAGGCCATCCTGCTGCTATGGGTCATCTGGTCAGGTGCAATTCTCGGCGTGTTGTTCCGGCTGCTCTGGACCCAGGCACCCCGCTGGCTGTACGTTCCGATCTACATCGCCCTCGGCTGCGGCGCACTGTTCTACCTTCCGCAGTTTTTCCAGGCCAGCGCGCCCGCCGCCGTCCTCATCTGCGTGGGCGGAGTGCTGTACATCACCGGCGCGGTCTTCTACGCCCTCAAAAAGCCCAACATCAGCTACCACCATTTTGGCTTCCACGAACTCTTCCATGCCTTGACCGTGGTGGCCTTTGCTGCGCATTTCACAGCCATAGCCCTGGCAGTGCTCAGCTAGCGCTGCCAGGGGCTGTCCGCTATCTGCCAGGCGGTATCAAGGGCCGGATAAGGCCCTGGAGGAGCCCGGAAGACCTAGTGCCGGCGGTTTCCCGGATCAGCGTCCGCGCCGCCGTCGGCCGGGCCCTGGTAGGAGTCGTCGGCAGCTGAACCGGCACCGGCAGCAGGGCCCGCCGCTCCGGAATCCGCCTCTGCAGCCTCCGCCGCTTCAATGTCGGCGGCAGCGGCCGCGGCGATGCGCTCCTCCTCCACCTGGGCCCGGTAACGGACCCGGCGGATGCGGCGCACCATGTCAACGATCAGCAGGGCAGTGGCTACCACAAAGAAAGCCGTCATGATGAAGCCCAGGAGGCCCGGCGTCACCTGGTCCTCGGAGATGCCCTCACGCAAGGAGGGCGTGGGCAGGGGCGAGGGGGTGGTAGCCAGGCTGAGGAGCAGACGTTGCACGTTGAATACCTTCTATGGAACGGGTGTCAGCAGGCAGCACATTCGGCGGCCCGGATCCGGGCACATTTTCTACACGGCATAGAAATGCCTGCGCTTCTATCTTAGCCCCGCGAACAGGTCCTTCTCCGGGAGCTCGGACGGCACCCGGGACCGGATGAGTGAGTAATCTTCCCAAGGCCACGCCCGGCGCTGCATTTCCGGGGATACGGCAAAGAAGAACCCCAGCGGATCCACCTGCGTACGGTGCGCCCGCAGGGCGTCGTCGCGCACTTCGAAAAAGTCTCCGCAGTCCACCTGCGTGGTGGTGGGATGGGGGGCCGGCGGCGGAGTGTGGCCTTCGGCGTCGGACTCCAGCCATGCCGCGAGCCGCTCGGCGTAAGGGGACTGGAGGCCCGCTTCCTCAAGGGCGAAATGCAGCGCACGGAATCGTTCCGGACTGAAGGCGCGGTCGTAGTACAGTTTGCCCGGTTCCCATGGTTCGCCGGCGTCCGGATAACGGGCAGGGTCACCGGCCGCGTCAAAAGCCTCAACGGCAACCCGGTGCGCCATGATGTGGTCCGGGTGCGGATAGCCGCCGTTCTCGTCATAGCTGAGGATGACGTGGGGCTTGAAGGAACGGACCAGCCGCACCAGCGGGGCGGCCGCATGGTGCAGCGGCAGGGTTGCGAAGGACCCGGCCGGCAGGGGCGGAAGCGGATCACCTTCGGGCAGGCCCGAATCCACAAAGCCCAGCCACCGCTGCTTGATTCCCAGGATCCGGGCTGCCCGTTCCATCTCCAGGCGCCGGGCACCGGCCATGTCCCGTTTGGGATGCGGCTCGCCTTCCACCGCGGGGTTCTGGATGTCCCCGCGTGAGCCGTCCGTGCAGGTGGCCACCATCACCTCCACCCCCGACGCTGCGTACATGGCCATCGTCGCCGCACCCTTGCTGGACTCGTCGTCGGGGTGGGCATGGACGGCGAGCAGCCGGAGCGGTGCGTGGGAGTTACTGGACGCTGTCATTGAAGGACGGCTCCTTATTCTTCATTGCGGCTTGCGGCTGCTGAGCGGTTGCTGAACGGGCGGGGACTGCAGGGCCTGCTGTGCCGCCGGCCGGGAAAGCTCCGCCGGAAGGGGCACTAAACTGGTCTGGTGACTTCCCCGGACCAGCCGGCCCATTCCGAGCCCGCGAACACTAGCCTAGCCAATCGTTATGGTGCTAAAAAGCGCCGGCTCTCCCCAGCCGCCACGCGCACTATCGGAGGCGCCGCACTGGCCGCAGGGATCGGTTTCATGGCCTGGGTTTCCACGTCGAATTCCCTCACCGAGGTGAGCTTCAAGGACATCGGCTATGTCACCACGGACGCCACGCTGGCCGAGGTGGACTTCCAGGTCACCCGGGAACCTGGAACCTCCGTGCAGTGCGCCATCAAGGCGCTGGATTCCAAATACGCCGTGGTGGGGTGGAAAGTTGTGGACATTCCTCCTTCGGAGGCAGATGGAACAGCCGACGGCGGACGAACAGTCTCGCAGCGGGTCCCGGTCAGGACAGAGTCACAGTCCGTATCCGGCGTGGTGGACAGCTGCTGGATTCCCGGCGACTCAGGGCAGAAGATGTGATGCGCGCCGCTTGCTTGTTGGGTTAAATCCACAGGATTGACTACAATGGAGCAATACCTTTACCCCGCTGAGCTGGTTACTGTTCCACAAGTGGCCACCGTGGCGGGGTCTTTTGCATGTAGGACCATTAGAGGAGAAGTCCGTGTCTACCACCAACAGCGCAGCTGCAGCCTGGCTTACCCAGGAAGCTTTTGACCGCCTGAAGGCAGAGCTGGACCACCTTTCCGGCGCTGGCCGGGCGGAGATCGTCCAGAAAATTGAATCAGCCCGGCAAGAGGGTGACCTCAAGGAAAACGGCGGCTACCACGCGGCCAAGGAGGAGCAGGGCAAGATCGAGGCCCGCATCCGCCAGCTGACGGCCCTGCTTCGGGACGCCCACGTTGGCGAGTCTCCGGCAGATGACGGAATCGTGGAGCCCGGCATGATCGTCGTTGCCAGGATTGCCGGTGACGAAGAAACCTTCCTGCTCGGTTCCCGCGAGATCGCAGGCGATTCCGATCTTGACGTCTTCAGCGAGAAGTCTCCGCTGGGTGCCGCCATCCTTGGACACAAGGAAGGCGACACGTTGAGCTACACGGCGCCCAACGGCAAGGACATCAAAGTAGAGATCCTTTCCGCCAAGCCGTACGCGGCATAGTCCCGGACGCACCAAGCGCGCCGGCAGTCCCTCAGGGGCTGCCGGCGTTTCGCTTTAACGAGGAAAGGTTCCGGCGGAGGTCAGGACTTGATGCCCGTTAGACCTTCGCGGGGCCGCAGGAGCAGCGCGGCCACCACTCCCCCGGCTGCGCCGCCGAGATGGGCCTGCCAGGAAACGAATCCCGAAACCAGCGGGAGGACGCCCAGCAGGATGCTGCCGTAGCCCATAAACAGCACAACGGCCAGCAGGATCTGCCGCCAGCTGCGGTTGAAAAAGCCCCGGACCAGCAGGAAAGAGAAGAGCCCGAAGACCAGGCCGGAAGCGCCCACGGTGATGCCACCGTTCCCGATCAGCCAGACCGTCAGCCCGGATCCGAGCCAGCTCAAGGCCAACGCCGTCAGGAAAACCCGGAGCCCGGAGAGGAAGACCAGGAAGCCGAAAATTATCAGCGGCAGGCTGTTGGACAGCAAGTGGTTCAGGTTGGCATGCAGGAGCGGGAAGGTGAAGATGTCCAGCAGTCCGTCGGCGCTCCTGGGCCGCAGGCCGAACGTGCGGTTCAGCGAACGCAGCATCAGTGCGTTGAACAGTTCTATGGCGAACAGGAGAGCCACAAAGCCGCCCAGCACCAGCAGTCCGCCTTTTGCCCGGGCGGCGATGGTCCGCCGCTCCCAGCCTCCGCTTCCCGTGAGTCCGGCCATGGCCTGTCCTAGTGCACCACGATGGGCTGGAAACCCTCGGCGCGGAGCGCGCTAAGGACCTGCTGGCAGTGCTCGTGGCCCTTTGTTTCCAGGTTGACGGTGATGGAGACGTCGCCCATGCTGATCGACCCGCCCACCCGAGTATGGTCCAGCCCGGTGACGTTGGCGTCGTTCTCGGCGATGATCCGGGCGATGGTGGCAAGCGAACCTGGCCTGTCGTCCAGCATCATGCGGACGGTCATGTAACGCCCTGCGGCGGAGAGGCCCCGCTGGATGACTTTAAGCATCAGCATGGGGTCGATGTTGCCGCCCGAGAGGACCACGGCCGTGGTGCCCGGGTTCTCGATCTTGCCGTCCATGAGTGCGGCCACACCTACAGCGCCGGCAGGCTCCACCACCATCTTCGCGCGCTCCAGGAGGAAAATCAGCGCACGCGCCAGAGAGTCTTCGCTGACCGTTACGACGTCGTCCACCAGTTCACGGATGATGCTGAAGGGAAGCTGCCCCGGGCGGCCGACGGCAATGCCGTCGGCCATGGTGGACACCTTTTTCAACGGAACGAGTGCATCAGCAGCAAGCGAGGGCGGGTATGCGGCGGCATTTTCCGCCTGCACGCCGATGATACGGATCTCCCGGCCCAGTTCCCTGGCCCGGGCTTTGATGGCGACGGCGACACCCGCCAGGAGTCCCCCGCCGCCTACGCCCATCAGCACTGTGTCAACGTTGGGTACCTGCTCCAGGATTTCGAGCCCCAGCGTGCCTTGGCCTGCGACGACGTCCACGTTGTCGAACGGGTGGACGAAGACAGTTCCGGTTTCGTTGCTGTACCGCTGGGCTTCGGCGAGCGCTTCGTCGACATTGTGCCCGTGCAGGATGACTTCTGCCCCGTGGCTGCGGGTGGCAGCCAGTTTCGGCAAAGCTACACCCAGGGGCATGTAGATGCGGGCTTTGATCCCGAGGCTCTTGGCTGCCACGGCAACACCTTGGGCGTGGTTTCCTGCGGACGCGGCCACCACGCCGCGCTTTTTCTCTTCCGGGGACAGCCGCGCCATCCGCACGTAGGCGCCGCGGACCTTGAACGATCCCGCCCGCTGGAGGTTTTCGCACTTGAAGTAGACGTCCCCGCCGACGAGGGCTCCCAGCGCCCGTGATGATTCCACCGGGGTCCGCGCAATAATCCCGTCGAGCAGCTTCTGCGCCTCCAGGACATCGTCCAGCGTGACGGGAAGGGTTTCAAGGATGTTCACGGACTAATCTCCTCTGGATTTCGGCCCCGGCGCCGCGTCGTTGGAACGGGCGCCAGGTTGTTCTGCGTCGGTGCTGGCCGCGGCGTCCTTGCCGCCTTTGAGGGCGTCCGGCGGGTCGACACGCGTAATGGTGTTGTCCGGGCCGGCGCCGGCAGTCACCGAGCCTGCAGGTGATGCCAACACCTGTTCATGTTCCCACGTTCTGGCGGCGATGTAGCGAACGGCCGAATTTGCGACGGCGAGGATGGGCACCGAGAACAGCGCTCCAGGGATTCCGGCCAGGTAGGAACCGGCTGCTACCGAGAGGATCACTGCCACCGGATGCAGGGCTACCGCCTTGCCCATCACAAGTGGCTGAAGGATATGGCTCTCCAGCTGCTGGACCAGCAGCACAATACCGAGCATGACAAGGGCGTTGATGGGGCCGTTGGCTACCAGCGCGAGCAGAACAGCGATGGCGCCTGTCACCAGGGCGCCGACGATCGGGATAAACGAGCCGATAAACACGAGCACACTCAGGGGCAGCGCCAGCGGGACGCCGATAATCGCCGCCCCCAGGCCAATGCCCACCGCGTCCACAAATGCGACAAACATCTGGATGCGGGCATAGCTGACCATCGAAGCCCAGCCCTTGCGCCCGGCGCCGAACGTCGCCGCCCGCGCCTTCCGGGGCAGCAGCCGCACGAGGAACGCCCAGATCCGGTCGCCTTCGAGCAGGAAAAAGATAAGGACGAACAGGGCGAGGACCAGTCCCGCCGCGAAATGCCCTGCGCTGCTGCCAAAGGACAGTGCACCGCTGAGGATATTGCTGGTGTTGTCCTGCAGCGCGGTACTGGCCTCCTGCAGGTACTGATCGATTTGGTCGGCCGTCAGGTGGAGGGGCCCCTCGGACAACCAGTTCTGGATCTGGCGGATGCCGGTCAGCGCTTCGGACCAGAGTTCCCCGAAGCCGGCCACGAGTTGCCTGCCCACCAGCGCCAGCGATCCCCCGATCAGGCCCAGGAAGCCCACCACAGTGATGGCCACAGCCGCCCCGCCGGGCACCCGGCGCCTTTTCAACCAGCCCACCACGGGGTTCAGGAGGCCGGCCAGGAGGGCGGCGACCATCACCGGGATGATGAGGAAACTGATTCCCCGCAGCAGCCATACCAGGGCGCCGCCCACAAGGAGGATGAGTCCCAGGCGCCAGGCCCACGATGCGGCGATACGCACTCCGTAGGGAATGTCCTTGTCCAGTTCACGGTCCGTCAGGACGCGCAGTGGCGGAGTTCCATTTGCCGGTGCAGTGGATGGTTGCCGTACGGGTAGTTGAGGGTCGGGCGAAACGGGATCCTCGGCTGGCGTCATAGCCTAATAATTCCCCAGCCACGGCCTAATGGGAAACTGCTAGCCGGCGGCACCGGAACTGTAGTCGATCCCCCATGACATAGTGAAGGACTTCCCCGGCTGCAGCCAGCGGAGGCCCTCGCCGGAGTTGAAGGCATTGGCGGGACCGGTCATGGGTTCAACAGCCACCGCGCGGCTGCGGCCCGGGTACTGGGTACTGACATAGACGTGGACATACTGGCAGGATTCGTCCTGCCAGAGGCTCACCTGCCGTCCGTCCGGGGCGGCCAGCGTGTGCCGTGCCTTCCCCCCTTCGAACTGCAGGCCGGTCAGGGCGACGTCCACGTTCAGCGGGGCAACATGCAGACCCGCCCGGAAGTCGGTGTCACCGTGGACGGGTGCGCTGCCGCGCGGAATGAGGCGCTCGTCTGCCAGCAACTGGGTGTCAGCGGACACGGTCAACACCAGTTCCTCAACTGCGGTGTCCCCCAGCCGCAGATACGGGTGGGCCCCAAGGACAAACGGCGCGGCCTTCCTGGAATCGTTGGCCAGCGTCTGGTGGACCTCCAGGCCAAGGTCTTCGGTGAGGAGGTACTGCACCCGGTGGCGCGCCAGGAAGGGGTACCCGTGCTGGGGAAAAATGGTCGCCTCGAGCGCAACTGAATGTTCGGACTCATCAACCAGCGCGTAGGAAGCGTTGCGGAGGAGTCCGTGGCTTGCGTTGTTGCGTGCCACCTCGGTGATGGCCAGCTGCTGCTTCTTGCCGTCCAGGAACCACGTGCCGTCTTCAACGCGATTGGCCCACGGCGCAAGCGTGATCCCTGACCCGCCAGGCGGGATCTCGTCGTCGCCGTACGTTTCCGTCAGCTGGACGCCGGACCTGCTGAACAAGCGGAGTCCGGCGGCCAGTTCGGTGACCACGGCTAAGGCGTCTCCCCGGCGGAGTTCGTACTGCCTGCCGGTCGCGTAAGCCCGGTAGCCTGAAGCGACGCTGGTTTCGAGGGGTGAATCGGAAGTCATGAGCAATACCGTACAGCGCGGCCCGGCTGCCTGCACTGAACGACCTGTTGTATTTTGTTAGTTTCTATTCCTTTTTGAGCGATGCATGGAACAATAGTGGTAAATCGCAGCGACACCAACAGGACGGGTTTCATGACGGGAATTACCAGTACCAGGCTCTCCGACGGCAGGGAACTGATCTATTTTGACGACGCCCATACACCCAAAGCGCGGACCGCGGACACCACCACTGACCACCGCGCCCTGCCTCCCAGGGGCGAACCGGGTGAAGTCCGCTTCGATGCCCTCACCGATGAATGGGTGGCTGTAGCAGCCCACCGCCAAAGCCGCACCCACCTGCCGCCCGCAGACCAATGCCCGATCTGCCCCACGACCGCCAACAACCCATCGGAGATACCGGCTGACGACTACGATGTCGTCGTGTTCGAAAACCGCTTTCCGTCCCTCGGCCCGGCGCTCGGCACCGTTCCCGCGGAAGCGGCCTGGGGAACAACGGGCCCGGCTTTCGGCCGCTGCGAAGTGGTGGCGTTCACCCCGGCACACACCGGGTCCTTCAGCGGCCTGGGTGAAGCCCGCTCGCGCACAGTGATCGAGGCATTGGCGCAGCGCACGGCGGCCCTGAGCGCCCTTCCGGGTATCAAACAGGTTTTCCCTTTCGAAAACCGTGGCGCGGATATCGGCGTCACTCTCCACCATCCCCACGGCCAGATCTATGCCTACCCCTACGTGACGCCGCGCGCTGGCGTCCTGGGCGCCGCTGCCCGGAAGTTCTACGACGCGGCGGGCGGCCGTGAGACTCTCACCGGCTCGCTGCTGCGCTCGGAACGTGAGGACGGCAGCAGGATGGTCATGGAAGGCGAAAACTTCAGCGCCTACGTCCCGTTTGCGGCACGCTGGCCGCTCGAGATCCATTTGGTTCCCCACCGCCAGGTTCCCGACCTGGCGGCGCTGAGCGGGGAGGAAAAGGACGAACTGGCGCACGTCTACCTTAATCTGCTCAAGCGGTTGGATGCCCTCTACCCCACACCCACGCCGTACATCTCCGCATGGCACCAGGCCCCGCTGGACGCACTGCTGCGTCCCGCAAGCTACCTCCACCTCCAGCTGACTTCGCCGCGGCGTGCCGCCGACAAGCTGAAGTTCCTCGCGGGGTCGGAGGCCGCCATGGGAGCCTTTATCAATGACACCACCCCGGAAAGTGTGGCGGAGCGCCTGCGCAATGTCACCGTTCCAGCTTCAACACCCTCCCCGGCTGCCCTTCGGGCAGCCCTGCCCGAAGGAGCCCCCGCTTGAGTGCCGCATCTGACCCGCTGACCGCACCGGAAAGCACTGCTGTCGAAGGCCTCGCCGCCCGGTTTACCCGGGAGTTCGGCGGGGTTGCGACTGGAGTCTGGCAGGCGCCGGGGCGGGTGAACCTTATCGGGGAACACACAGACTACAACGAGGGTTTCGTCCTGCCCTTCGCCATCGACCGGACAGCCCGCGTGGCAGTGGCCGTCCGCCCTGACAACACCGTGCGGCTCCTGTCCACCTACGGCGACCAGGGCGTGGTGACCACGTCGCTGGATTCCCTGCAGCCTGGTTCAGCCAAGGGCTGGACCAAATATCCGCTGGGCGTCATGTGGGCGCTCCAGCAGCGGGGCATTGATGTTCCGGGCGTTGACCTGCTGCTGGACTCGAACGTCCCGCTGGGCGCTGGGCTCTCCTCCTCCCACGCCATCGAGTGCGCCGTCATCTCCGCGTTGAACGAACTGACCGGCGCAGGGCTGGAAGCCGAGGACATGGTCCTTGCCACACAGCAGGCCGAAAATGAATTCGTGGGTGCGCCCACGGGAATCATGGACCAGTCCGCCTCGTTGCGTGGGTCAAAAGGCCACGCCGTGTTCCTGGACTGCAGGGACCAGCACGTCAGCCTGGTTCCGTTTGAGACGGAATCGGCAGACCTGGTGATGCTGGTCATCGATACCAAAGTGTCGCATTCGCATGCGGACGGCGGCTACGCTTCGCGCCGGGCATCGTGCGAGCTGGGGGCTGAGGTTTTGGGAGTGAAGGCACTGCGTGATGTGCAGGTAGCCGACCTTGAGGAAGCCGCCGGGCTCCTGGATGAAGTGACGTTCCGCCGGGTGCGCCACGTGGTGACCGAGAATGACCGCGTCCTGCAGACTGTGGACCTTCTCGCGGGCCAGGGGCCGGCAGCGATCGGCCCCCTCCTGGACGCGAGCCACGCCTCCATGCGCGACGACTTTGAGATCTCCTGCCCCGAGCTGGACCTGGCCGTGGAGGCTTCGCGCGCCAACGGAGCCATTGGCGCGCGGATGACCGGCGGTGGCTTTGGCGGCGCCGCCATTGCGCTCACTCCGGTCGGTTCGGAGCAAAAGGTGCGCGACGCCGTCGTCCAGGCTTTCGCCGGCGCCGGCTTCACCGCACCTGACATCTTCACGGTGACGCCGGCGGCCGGCGCCACGCGGATCGCCTAGGTCCGAAACAACGGCTGAGGGCCCCACCTTCCGGTGGGGCCCTCAAACTTTTGCGGTTTTACAGCAGGAGGCGTCCGACGGCGGGACGCCGGTGTGCGGGTTAGTCGTCCCCGCGCAGGATGGCGAGCAGGCGGATGATTTCCACGTACAGCCACACAAGGGTGACGGTGAGGCCGAAGGCCGCCGTCCAGGAGAAGCGCTGCGGAGCGCCGCTGCGGACGCCCGCTTCGATGCTGGTGAAGTCCATGATCAGCGAGAAGGCCGCCAGGCCGATGGCGAGCAGGCCGATGAAAACACCCAGCGGAATGCCGAAGATTTCGATCTCGGTACGCAGGCCGAAAGGCGACTGGACCGCGCCGGTCCACATCATCACCATGTTGATCAGCGCAAAGACCGCGTAGCCGATGACAGCGATCATAAAGAACCGCATGGCCTTCGGCGTGGCGCGGACCTTTCCGCTCTTGAACAGAACGAGGGTCACGGCGAACACGGACAGGGTGCCGATCACGGCCTGCAGGCCAACGCCCGGGAACTGCGCATCGAGGATACGGGTCAGGCCGCCGAGGAAGAGGCCTTCCAGTCCGGCGTAAGCCAGGATGAGGGCCGGCGAAGGCTGCTTCTTGAAAGTGTTGACCAGTGCCAGGACGAAGCCGCCGAGGGCGCCGACAATCATCAGCAGCGCTGCGAGCCCCATGCTGACGAACATGGTGACGGCGGCACCGGCCACCACGACGCCAAGGCAGGCCGCCGTTTTCACGATGACGTCGTCGAACGTCATCCGGCCGGTGTCAGCCGGACCCGCCGCAGGCTGGTTGTACATCTGCTGCAGCTGCGCGTCGGTCATGGGCTGCTGTCCGTAGCCCTGCTGGCCGTAAGGGGCCTGGCCGTAGGGAGCCTGTCCATACGGCTGCTGGCCGTAAGGAGCCTGGCCATAGGGAGCCTGCGGGACAGGCGGTGCCTGGGTGGCTCCACGGAAGTTCTTTCCGTTGAAGATCGGGTTGCCGCCAAGTGCCATTGCGGGATTCCTCCATTGATGGGATGTGTTTGTGAACCTTATGGTTTACGCTACCAATTTTCACGTCGCGGCACTGCTAAAAGTTCCCTGCTGCTGCGGGTGCAACACAACCGTGACGTGCTGAAACCGAACGATGGCTGGGTGACCGGAGGTCACCGGGGGGTCGAGCTGCCCGGGAAGCACCGTGGCTCAACAAAGGTTTCCTCATGCTCTCCCACCGCTTCGGGCCCACGGTACAGCGCAGTTGTTACCTGATCGCTATGCTGACGCCTCCAATCAGGGCATTTATAGGTTCTTCCGCGCTGTAGCATAAGCCAAGCAGGGTGACGGAACTCACATGCGTGACGGGTGCAGGGCGTTATGGCATCATCCCAGCCCTGCATCCGTTCGCAGCGGTTGCATTTGCGCAGCCGAGACCGCCCCCCAAGTGGAGGTTTTCAATTTGAGAAGTACATCCCAAGGCCTGCCGG
The DNA here is from genome assembly GCF_059091165.1 of Arthrobacter sp. Hb9-2. Taxonomy (NCBI): domain Bacteria; kingdom Bacillati; phylum Actinomycetota; class Actinomycetes; order Micrococcales; family Micrococcaceae; genus Arthrobacter; species Arthrobacter sp. Hb9-2. Next base: position 78,145 of record NZ_JBNHGJ010000003.1, read on the forward strand.
CCGGAGGACGCCGCGGGTTGCTAAGACTATTGGGAGCCATCAGCGCCTCCATCCTGGCAATCCTCCTCGTGGCGGCCCCGGCATCCCAGGCCGCTTCCCCCTCACCGACACCATCCCCGTCGAACCAAACCTTCCAGAACAACATCAGCGGATTCCTCCGCGACGATACCCGTGCACCATTGGCGGACGTGACCATCACCGCCAAGAGCGGCGACTTCACCGGTACCGCCAAGTCGTCCGCCAACGGGTCCTGGAGCATTGGGGTGCCCGAGCAGGGGACCTACACGGTGGAGCTGGACGAATCGACCCTGCCTGAGGGCATTACCCTGGCCGAGGGCCAGGAGAATCCCCGCGACGTCACGTTCAGCCAGACGTCCAATCTGTCGGTCATCTTCGCCTTCGGCAAAGGCATTGTGGTCCAGGAGCAGGACTTCGGCCAAAACCTGCTCAACCGGCTCGTGGCCGGATTGAGTTTTGGGCTGCTGCTGGCGCTGGCGTCCGTAGGCCTCTCGCTCATCTTCGGTACTACGGGACTGACCAACTTCGCCCACGGCGAGATGGTCACCCTCGGCGCAGTACTGGTGTTTGCCTTCAATGCCATCGGGCTTCCCTTCTGGCTGGCCATCATCCTCTCCCTGCTCGGCGGCGGGTTGTTCGGCTACGTCCAGGACAGGGGGCTGTGGCGGCCCCTGCGGCGCCGCGGCACCAGCCTGGTGCCCATGATGATCGTCAGCATTGGCCTTGCCCTTGCCGTCCGGTATGTCATCCAGTTCTTCTTTGGCGGCGCCACCCAACAGTTGCCGTTCGCCCAAAGCCCTGAGATCCAGCTCGGCCCGGTATCCATCTCACCCAACAACCTCTGGTCCCTGGGCATCAGTGCCGTGGTCATCGCCCTGATCGGCATCGTGCTGCTGAAAACCCGGCTGGGCAAAGCCACCCGCGCAGTGGCGGATAACCCCGCCCTCGCTGCGGCGTCTGGAATCGACGTCGACGGTGTGATCCGGCTGGTCTGGATCACCGGTGGCATGCTGGCGTCGCTCGGTGGCATCCTCTGGGCCTATTACCGTCCAGGCGTCACCTTCGACATGGGCTCCGCAATCCTGCTGCTGATCTTTGCCGGCGTAACCCTCGGGGGGCTCGGCACGGTGTTCGGCGCCCTGATCGGATCAATCATCGTCGGCATCTTTGTGGAGCTGACCACCGTGTTCGGCCTCGCTGCCGACCTCAAATACGTGGGAGCCCTGTTCATCATGATCGTTGTCCTCTTGTTCCGGCCGCAGGGAATCCTGGGCCGACGCGAGCGCGTGGGTTAGGAGACAGCCATGGACTTTGGATTTATTCTTGCCAGTGCCGCCACTGAGATTTTCAGCCCGACGACGGCCGCCTACGCCTTGGCTGCACTGGGCCTCGCGGTACATTTCGGGTACTCAGGGCTGCTCAACTTCGGCCAAGCGGGCTTCATGGCCGTGGGCGCCTACGGCTTCGCCATCTCCACCCTCAGCTTCGGCGTCCCGTTCTTCGTGGGACTGCTGATTGCCGTTATTGCCTCGGCAATTTTTGCGCTGCTGCTTGGCATCCCCACCCTGCGGCTCCGCGCCGACTACCTGGCCATTGTCACCATTGCGGCGGCCGAGATCGTGCGGTACATCGTCACCACCAACCAGCTCACCTCGGTCACCGGATCGGCCAACGGCCTGGCGGCCTTCGAAGGCGGGTTCTACTCCATGAACCCGTTCCCTGAAGGCTCCTATTTCGGCATGAACAACCGAGACTTCTTCATCCGCGTGGTGGGATGGGCGCTGGTGATCATCTGCTGCACGCTCGTGTGGCTGCTGATGCGCAGCCCTTGGGGCCGGGTGCTTAAAGGCATCCGCGAAGACGAGAACGCCGTACGCTCGCTGGGCAAGAACGTCTACGCCTACAAGATGCAGGCCCTTATTATCGGCGGCATACTGGGCGCCCTCGCCGGCATGGTCTTCACCCTTCCCCGTGGAGCGGTGCAGCCGGCAAACTACGGAACGGAACTTACGTTCTTCCTCTATACCTGCCTCCTGCTCGGTGGCATGGCCACGGTCCTCGGACCGGTCATCGGCGCCATGATCTTCTGGGTGGTCCTCTCCTTGACCCAGGGGATCCTCTATGGCCTGATCGAATCAGGCGCCATTACGTGGCTTAACACGGTCCAGGCCGGGCAGCTGCGCTACATCCTGGTTGGCGTCGCCCTCATGCTGCTGATGATTTTCAGGCCGCAGGGCGTCTTCGGAAACAAGAAGGAGCTGGCGTTCGCATGAGCAAGCACAGTGAAGAAATCACCACCCCACGGTCCGGGGAACCGGACTACATGACGGACACCCGTCCCATAGCTGCCGGCGAAACCGCCCCGGGGTGCAAGAAGCGGGACCCTATCGTCGTGGCCGAAAACGTCACCCGAAGCTTCGGCGGCATCAATGCGGTGGACGTTGAGTACCTCGAGATCCCCCGCCACAAGATCACTGCACTCATTGGCCCCAACGGAGCCGGCAAAACCACCCTCTTCAATCTGCTGACAGGTTTTGATACGCCCAACAGCGGCAAATGGCAGTTCGAAGGCCAGAGCCTGGCCGGGGTATCCCCCTACAAGGTGGCGCGGATGGGAATGGTGCGCACGTTCCAGCTCACCAAGGTGATGGGCAAGCTCACGGTGATGGAGAACATGCGCCTCGGCGCGGCAAACCAGCCCGGTGAGAGCCTCGCGAAGGCCCTGTTCAAGGGCATCTGGGGAGGCAGGGAAAAGCAAATTACCGCTGAAGCAGATGTCCTGCTGGAGAAGTTCAAGCTCGACGCCAAAAAGGACGACTACGCGGCTTCCCTTTCAGGCGGGCAGCGCAAGCTCCTGGAGATGGCACGCTCCCTCATGGTCCGGCCCAAGCTTGTGATGCTTGATGAGCCCATGGCAGGCGTGAACCCCGCGCTGACGCAATCCCTGCTGGACCACATCAAGAACCTCAAAGCCGAAGGCATGACGGTCCTCTTCGTCGAACACGACATGCACATGGTCCGGCACATCGCCGACTGGGTAGTGGTCATGGCTGAGGGAAAGGTGGTTGCGGAAGGTCCTCCCGGAGAGGTTATGAAGAACCCCGCAGTCATCGACGCTTACCTGGGCGCCCACCACGACGTTGACCTTGGAGACTCCGAGGGCATCAAGGAGCTGGCAGCAGAACTTGTGGCTGACGAAGAATCCATCGTCGGAACAGAAAATGCGGGCATCATCGCGGTGGACGTAGTGGCCGCAGAGGGCGGCGAACCCGCCCGCGGCGACGACGGCGGGCCACAGCGCGATCAACCCCGTGGCCGCCACGGAAGCACGGAGACCGGCAGCACAGAGAAGGACACTCAATGAGCAGCACCAGCACGGCACCCGCCGCACAGCCAGTCAGCGACAGCGACTCGGTTGTTAAGGTCACTGACCTCGTGGCCGGATACCTTCCCGGGGTCAACATCCTGAACGGCTGCAGCATCGAGGCCCGCAAAGGCGAGCTGATCGGCATCATCGGGCCCAACGGAGCCGGCAAGTCAACACTGCTGAAAGCGATGTTCGGCCTCGTTAAGGTCCATTCCGGAACAGTGATTGTGCGGGGGCAGGACATCACCGGGCTGAAGGCGAACAAACTCGTATCCCGGGGCGTGGGATTCGTTCCGCAAACCAACAACGTGTTCGCCACCCTGACCATCGAGGAAAACCTGCAGATGGGCATGTTCCAGCGGCCCAAGGACTTCGCGGAGCGGTTCGACTTCGTCACCGGCCTGTTTCCTGAACTCGGCAAGCGCCGCGCCCAGCGCGCCGGCTCCCTTTCAGGCGGCGAGCGCCAGATGGTGGCCATGGGCAGGGCACTGATGATGGATCCGGCGGTGCTGCTGCTCGACGAGCCGTCCGCCGGCCTTTCCCCCGTCAAGCAGGACGAAACCTTCCTGCGTGTCCACGAGATCAACCGCGCCGGCGTCTCGGTGATCATGGTGGAACAGAACGCCCGGCGGTGCCTCCAGATCTGCGACCGCGGCTATGTCCTTGACCAGGGTAGGGATGCCTACACCGGCACCGGTCGCGAACTCATGAAAGACCCCAAGGTCATTCAGCTGTATCTTGGCACGTTGGCCGATACCGTCGAGTAGACAACAAAAGGCGACATACAAAGAGCCCCTGTCCGGTTGGACAGGGGCTCTTTGGTGTATAGGGAGCGGTGTTACAGCTTGCCGAACTCCGACTGGAGGGGCTTGAGCTTGTTGTCGTTGGTGTACTCGTAGATGCCGATGTAGGCCTCGGTCGGGTCACCGGCGTCAGAGAACGTCACGGGGCCGGACTGGCCGTCGTAGTCGATGTCCTTGCCCTCGCGCAGCAGGGTAACGCAGGAGGGGAAGTTGGTGCACTTTTCACCGGACTCCGAGACTCCCTTGAGCTGCTTGGCGATTTCAGGGCCGCTGGTGCTGCCGGCAGCCTCAGCCGCCAGCGCGATCAGGTTCACGGCATCGTAGGATTCACCACCGTAGGTGAAGTCCTTCAGGGCCGGGTCCACTTCAAGAAGCTTCTTGGTGAAGGATTCGTTGGCAAAGGTTCCCGGGAAGGTGCCGTGGGCTCCAAGCATGGTGCCGGGCTGGAAGTCCTTGCTGTAATCCGAGGTGTTGCCGTCCACCAGGAACATCTGGGTGGGCTTTACGCCCTTGCCGGTCATCAGCGGAACGATGCTCTTGGCCTGGTCGAAAGTGATCAGGGCGATGGCATCGGGCTTGGCTGCGATGACCTTATCCACCTGGCTGCTGAACTGGGTATCGCCCTCGTTGAAGAGCTCCTCGGCTACGACCTTGCCACCGGCTGACTCAAACGCTGCCTTGATGTTGGTCGCCAGCCCTGTGCCGTAGGCGTCATTCAGGACGATCATGCCGACCGTTTGGGCTCCACAAGTGGCCATGTAGTTGCCCAGGACCTTGCCCTGGAGAACGTCGGAGGGCGCTGTGCGCCAGTAGAGGCCCTTGTCATCCCACGTGGTGAAGTCAGGTGAGGTGTTGGCGGGAGAGAACTGGAGCACGTTGGCGCCCGTGATCTGGTTGATGACCGTCTTGGACACGCCTGAGGAGGCTGCACCGATGATGGCGTTGACGCCCTGGCCGAGCAAAGCTGCTGTGGACTGCGTTGCGATGTCCGTCTTGGTGTCACCCGAGTCGCGGTGTACCACTTCAACAGGCTTACCGAGGACGCCGCCGGCGTCGTTGACTTCCTTGACGCCGAGGTTAACACCGGCGATTTCCGGCGGGCCGAGGTACGCCAGCGAACCGGTGGTGGGCAGGAGGGAGCCGAGCTTCAGCGGAGTCTCGGTTGTGCCCTTGGACGGTGGGACCGCGCCGCCTGCACCAGTGGGCTGGGCGGTGCTTCCGCCGGTGGAGCCGGGGGCAGGGCAGGCAATTCCTGCCGCTGAGCCGGTGGCGGTTTCGGACGCCGTGGGTGTGGACGAACCGCCGCAAGCCGTTGCCATAAAGGCGACGCCGATGCCAAGCACTGTCAGCTTGGCAACGCGGGTTCCCGCCTGGGGGAATAAAGTCATTTACGAGCTCCTCGATCTAAAGGTGCGAACGGCCTCTGACACGAAAAATCAGGTGTTCCTGATTTAGCTTCAAGCTAGTGCATATCCCGGGCGAAGATAAGTGACTGAGGTCACATCCTTATAACAGTCGTTGCATATGTGGAATTAAATGCGGGAAGCCGCCCGCGCTGCGGACGGCTTCCTCTGTCACCCGGCGCTCGCCGCCAGGTTCTGCCAGGTACCCCAGGTGGGACTCGAACCCACAACACGCGGATTTTAAGTCCGCTGCCTCTGCCAATTGGGCTACTGGGGCATCGGCTCAATGGTATCCCGTCAGAGGCGCGTGAACGGTTCGGCATACCGGAAGGTCCCCCGGACCCCGCCATGCCACAGGGCGAGCGGCAGAAGCTGGAAATAATCGCCCCACGCCTCCTCCGGCGGGAGCACACCCATGGTGGCGGCCGGGACGAACCCGAAGCGGGAGTAGTAGTCGGGGCTGCCCAGCAGCGCGATGCCGATCTCCCCTGCAGCGTTGGCCCTCTCAATGCTCTCTTTCATCAGGGCAGAACCGATGCCCTGCCTTTGGAGCCGCGGCGTGACTCCAAGAGGGCCCAGGCCCAAAAGTTCCTGGTCCCCCACCCACCCGCGGGTGCTGATCACGTGCCCCACCACCTGGCCGTCGAGGACCGCGACCACGCTGAACCCGGGGAGGTACTCCTCGGCGTCAAAGAGCTCCCGGAGCACGTTGACTTCAACTGGTTCCCCGTCCGCCGGGAGCCCGGTGGCCGGCGAGATGGCGAAGGCGTCGGCTGTCAGGGCGAGGATCGCGTTCCGGTCGGCTGGAGTCTCGTCACGCAGCACTAGCTTGGGCCGGGGCAGCTGCCCATTATCCTGAACCTGCCCCCGCCCGGAGAGCTCAGCCAGCACCCCAAGGGCGCGTCCGGCGTCGGCCACCGGTACGAGCAGGTGGTCGTGATGGAACCCGGCCAGGACGTTGCAGCTGATCCTGGCATCCGTGAGGGCCTTGCTGACGGCGGCAGTCAATCCGACGGCTTCCAGTGCCGAGTGGATCTGCAACGTGATCCACGCGGCGACGAAGTCGTAGGACAGCCCTTCCTTGTCGGCCTCGGCACGGGGCAGGACCACCGTGAGGCCCTCTGCTTCCCTGACCGCCGCTTCGATGCCGGGCGCCAGCGGCCGTCCATGGGGCCACAGGACGTAAACGTATTCGCCCGGCCGCCGCACCGGGTGCATCCCTGCCAACAGGGCCTGAAGGTTCTTCTCGCCAGTCATGCTGCCCAGTCTAGAAGGCGCGGCAGCCGGCCGCCGGGTAAGCGGCCGCTATCAGGCTGCCGGGCAAACGCAAACGGCGGCCATCCCCGGAAGGGGACAGCCGCCGTCGGGCATAAAAGCTGGGCCGGCCTATTTGGCGTTGGCCGTAACCGATTCCTTGGAGTCCACCGCAGTGGAACCGGAACCGCCGGCCACAGGGGCAGGGGCGTCAGCAACGGGCGCGGCGGCCGGCTTGGGAGCCGGGGTAGCGGCAGCGACGAAGGCGCCGCGCGGGTTGTCCAGGTCCATCAGCTGCGTGGTGTCGCGGCCGGCGAAGAAGCTGATGATCCAGTTGAAGATCACCCGGAACTTGCGCTCGAACGTGGGCATGGCCATGCCGTGGTAGCCGCGGTGCGCGAGCCAGGCGAGTCCGCCCTTGAGGCCGATGCTGCCCACCAGGTTGATGTTGGCAACGCCCTTCCACTCACCGAAGCCGGCAACAGCGCCCAGGTTCTTGTGCTTGTAGTCCTTCAGCGGCTTGTCCCAGCGCGAGGCCCAAAGGTTCTTGGCGAGGCGCTTCGCCTGGCGGAGCGCGTGCTGGGCGTTGGGGACGCAGGTACCGTCCGGGAGGCCCTTGCCGGTGAGGTCGGGAACGGCGGCGACGTCGCCGGCTGCCCAGGCGTTGTCGATGATGCCTTCATCGCCGGCAACCCGGAGGTCCGGCAGGACGCGGACGCGCCCGCGCGGCTCGAGCGGGAAGTCGGTGGACCGGACCATGGGGTTGGCCTGCACGCCGGCGGTCCATACGAGGGTGTCCGTTTCGAACTCCTGCGCGGGGGTCTTGTCCGGGAGGTTGATGAGCTTGAGGCTACCCTCAGCGTTGTCCAGGGACGTGTTGAGGAGTACCTCGATGCCGCGGCTGCGGAGGTGCTCCACAACCCATTCCGCCTGCTTGGCGGTGACTTCCGGCATGATCCGGCCCATGGCTTCAACCAGGACGAAGCGCACTTCCTCCTGCTTGATGCGTGGGTTGTTTTTGACGGCGGCCCGGGCAAGGTCCTCCATCTCTGTGATGCATTCGATGCCGGCAAACCCGCCGCCCACCACAACGAAGGTGAGGGCCTTGGCACGCGCAGCGGGGTCGGTCATGGTGGAGGCAACTTCGAGGCGCTCCAGGACCTTGTTGCGGAGGGCTACAGCTTCCTCGATGGTCTTCAGGCCGATGCCCTTGTCCGCGAGGCCCTTGATGGGGAACGTGCGGGTGATGGCACCTGCAGCCATCACAACGTCGAAGTAGGGAACCTCGAAGTGCGCGCCGCCGTCGGCGGGAGCCACCACAGCCGTGCGGTTGGCGTGGTCGATCGAGGTCACGCGGCCCTGGATCAGTTCGGTCTGCTTGAGGTGCTGGCGGTGGGAGACCACAGCGTGGCGCGCCTCGATGTTGCCGCCGGCCACCTCGGGCAGGAACGGCTGGTAGGTCATGTAGGGCAGTGGATCCACGAGGGTGACGATGCCACCGGCATTCGCGATCTTCTTCTGCAGTTTGAGTGCTACGTACAGGCCGACGTACCCGCCGCCGACGACGAGTACCCTGGGACGGTCCTGGAGCTCTGGGGTGGTTGCCATAGTTTAAGGATACAGCAGTTTGTGAAAATCTTCACTAACTGCCGGACAGGCTTCCCGCCTCAGGTTTCCGGCCGGATTCGATGCTGTCCATCACGCCGGTGTCGAACTCATCCGCCACTGCTCCCGGCCGCCTCGCCGCCCGCCGGAGTTGAATGACGGCTGCCGCGATGATCGCCACGAACAACAGGCTGAACCCGATCACGACGGCGGCGCCGAGGGCGATGTCCCGCTGCGACGGCGGCTCGGCCGCGGGAACGGTGGCCTCCGGCAAGGTAGGCACGGCGCTGGGAACTTCCGACGTAGGCAGCGGGGCTGGGGTGGCGAGGTTGCCCCGCCGGTGAACGCGGATCCATTCCGCAATGGAGCCAAGCGGGTTGGCACTAGCCTCGGGAACGTTGCCCTTCAAAGCCGCCTCGGCATCGAGCACACCGAAGCCGTACAGGGGGTCTTTGCCGGGTGCTCCGGCGTCCTTTGCCGTTGTAACAATCCTGTTGATGACCTGCTTCGCGGACATGTCCGGCCACTTGGAGCGGATCAGCGCCGCAACGCCGGAGACAATCGGCGTCGCCCCCGAGGTGCCTGCCCATTCCGCGTAGCTGCCGCCTGGCACGCCGCCCAGCAGGTTTTCCGCGGGCGCCGCAACCCCGATGCTGATTCCCTGGGAGGATGCGTCAACGCTGGCTGCGCCCTTGCGGTCCAGGCCGGCGACGGTGAGGACGCCGGGAATGGTGGCAGGAGCGCCCACCTGCATGTTGCCACCCACCCGGTTTCCGGCCGCGGCCACGATCACGACGTCTTTTTGCTCCGCGTAGAGAAAGGCGGCGTCCCAGCTTTGCGGCCATTGTGGCGTGGTGCTGCCCAGGGAAATGTTGATGACCTTGGCACCGTTGTCCACCGCCCAGCGGACAGCCTCGGGAATCTGGTCCTGGTCGCTTTTACCTGAGGGATTCGTTGAGCCCAGCCAGGTGGAGACCGCTAGGATCTGGGCCTCCGGGGCCACGCCTATGATTCCGTCGGGGGGAAGGGCTGCGGGGCCGGGTGTTGGACTGGCAGTGGCGTCGGCGGGCTGATGGCCCCGTCCTGCAAGCATGGTGGCCACGAGCGTGCCGTGCTCAGTCTTGGAGCCCACGCCTTTTTGGCCGTTGGGCTGCCCCGAACCGGAGGCGTCGTAGCCGCCGGCAACTGCTCCCTTAAGATCCGGATGCTGGGCGTCCACGCCGCTGTCGATGACGGCAACTTTCACGCCGGCGCCCTTGGAAACCTCCCAGGCCTTGGTGATGCCGGACTCGCCCAGCCAGTACTGCTTGTCGCGCCATTCGTCCGCGTGGGCTGCCGGGGCGGTGAAAAGACCTGTGACGAGGCAGCCGCCGGCCAGGGCCAGCGCGAGCAGTGCTGCGCCGGCCCGTCCAAGCGGTTTCATCCCAGTGGTGTGTTTCTCCATGGGCCGTCAGCCGATGCTCAGGGCAATGCCGTCGAGAATGTCGTGTTCGCTGGCGGTGGCTGTTGCAATGCGCCCGCCGGTCAACCCGGCCAGCCGCTCAAGGATGCGCCGCCAGACCAAACCGCCTGCACCGATGACATCCACCCGGCCCGGATGCATGTAGGGCAGCGCGGCGCGGTCTGAACGCGTCATGGTGAGGAGATCGGTGCCGGCAGCCCTGACCGTGTCGAGGGGCAGTTCCGTGCCGTGGATCGCGTTGGGCGAATATTCGGTCAGCCGAAGGGCGTGGGCAGTGATGGTGGTAATGGAGCCGGCAACGCCGACGACGGCGGTGGCGCGTTCCAGCGGAACGTCCTGTCCGGCGCGGGCTATGGCGGCGTCCACATCAGCTTCCGCGGCGGCTATCTGTTCGGGAGTGGGCGGGTCCTGGCGCAGATGCCGTTCGGTCAGGCGCACGCAGCCGATATCCACTGATTTTGCTGCTGTCACGCCGGCTGCCGTGCCCAGGACGAATTCGGTACTTCCGCCGCCGAGGTCAACTACCAGTACCTCCTGGCCGTCCAGAATGGGCAGGACGCTGCTCGCGCCGGCGAAGGACAGCGCGGCTTCCTCGTCGCCGGAGATGACCTCAGGTTCCACGCCCAGGAGCTTCCGGATGCCGTCCACGAAGACATCCCTGTTCCGCGCGTCACGGCTGGCAGAGGTGGCAACGAAACGTACCTTGCCGGCACCGTGCTCCCGGATCAGGCGTGCGTAGTCAGCAGTCGCCGCGAAGGTGCGCTCCAGCGCCTCGGGAGCCAGTTCGCCGGTGGCGTCCACTCCTTGCCCCAGCCGCACAACGCGCATCTCGCGCACCACGTCCCTGAGGCTGGTGGTCCCGTTGCCGCGTTCGATATCGGCGATGAGGAGGCGGATGGAGTTGGTGCCGCAGTCAATGGCGGCGACGCGGGTCATTGCCCGGCCTCTGCAGTGCCGGAGGCCTTCCGAACGGGCGCGGGACGGCCAACGATGTCCGGAAGCCCCTGCGGCCCGTGGCGGCTGAGGTCCCGGGACGGGGCTTCACCCTCGGTGTCCCATGCGCCTTGGCAGTAACACGCGTCTGCGGTCCACCACTCACTGATGGCGGAGATGGCCTGGTCCCCCAGCGGATTGACTCCCGGACCGGCCGCGAGTGAGTGCCCTACCAGGACGTGCAGGCATTTGACGCGGCTGGGCATGCCGCCGGCGGAGATCCCATCGATTTCGGGGACGGCTCCGATGCCGGACCGTTCACCAATGTCCGAGCGTGCCTTTAGGTACGCATTGTGCGCGGAGCGGTAGGCGGCGGCCAGTACGTCATCGTTGGCCAGTTGCTCGTTCATTACGTTCATAACGCCCGCAGCTTCGAGCCGGGAAACCGCAGAGGTAATGACCGGATGCGTCAGGTAGAAGGTGGTGGGGAACGGGGTTCCATTGCCGAGGCGGGGAGCGGTGGCGGCAACCAGGGGGTTGCCGCAGACGCAGCGTGCAGGAATCTCCACCACATCACGGACCGGCCGTCCCAGCTGGCGGCTCAGTACTTCCAGGTCTCGCGGTGATGGTTGGCGGGATTCGTCCCGGGCGGCTGCCGTGTTGGGTTCCACTGTCGCGGGCCGTCCTTCCTTTTGCGGTTCAGTCTGTGGCCGCGCGCGTGATGGACTCCCACAGGGAATCCACCCACGGCAGATCGGCGGGGTCTTGTGCTGCTGCGCCGGTTTGGCTACTGCTCTCTCCGGCCGGCAAATCGCTGTCGAAGACCCAGTAGCCGGTTTCGCCCGGCATAACCATGTTAATGCGGTCGCGGGCCTGCTGTTTCACGTAGTTGGGATCCTGCCAGCGGGAAACCTGCTGCCGGAGGCTGTCCCCTTCCGCCTCGCGGGCGGCAATGTCAGCGTTCAGGGCCGCTATCTCTGCCCTTTTGTCGAAAAAAATCTTCACCGTGGGGGCCAGCATGATGGTGATGGCAATCATGACCACCGCCAGCGCGAGCATCCGTCCCGAAAACGCCTTGGCCGGGACGGGCTGCTGGTCTTCGGGGGTTCCGGCGCCGGCCGCCGGGGAGGCACCTTGGGAACTGCTCCCCTTTCCTGCACCGGCAGGCGAGGTGGCGCCGTGCGACCCAGGGACGTTCCTGGAGCCGGGCGAGTGGGCACCCGCTGCGTTGGCCGCCGCCGGCGCGGCAGCTTTCCGGCCCGCCCCGTTGGTGCCGGGCTTTTCCTTGCCCGAGCCGAAATCCGCCCTGATGACAGCGGCGTCCCCGTCCGTTTCCTGGCTTGACCGCGTTGTGTCCGAACGGGAAGAGGCGACCTTTGGAACTTTGGGACGGCGGGTAGCCATGACACTCCTGAAACACGCAGCCTGCCTGGGCCGCCACTAGTTGGGCTGGAACTATATTGCCGAAACAACAACGGTGGCTATGGTCTTTCAACCATAGCCACCGCCTCGCCGTTTATGCGGCTACTAGCCCTTGAAACGCGGGAACGCGCTGCGGCCTGCGTAGCGTGCCGCATCGTCGAGTTCCTCTTCGATGCGCAGCAGCTGGTTGTACTTGGCAACGCGCTCGGAGCGGGCCGGTGCGCCGGTCTTGATCTGGCCGGCGTTGGTGGCCACCGAGATGTCGGCGATGGTGGTGTCCTCGGTTTCGCCGGAGCGGTGCGAGGTGATGGTGGTGTAGCCGGCACGCTGGGCCAGGCTCACGGCGTCAAGCGTCTCGGTGAGGGAACCGATCTGGTTGACCTTGACCAGCAGCGAGTTGGCGGTCTTGGTGTCAATGCCACGCTGCAGGATGGCGGGGTTGGTGACGAAGAGGTCATCGCCAACCAGCTGCACCTTGTCGCCGATGGAGTCGGTAAGGGTCTTCCAGCCGTCCCAGTCGTTTTCGTCCAGCGGGTCTTCAATGGAGACCAGCGGGTAGTCAGCGACGAGTTCGGTGTAATACGCGCTCATCTCGGCGGAGGTCAGCGACTTGCCTTCGAACTGGTAAGCGCCGTCGGTGAAGAACTCGGAGGAGGCAACGTCCAGGGCCAGCGCGATGTCCTTGCCCGGGGTGTAGCCGGCGTTCTTGATGGCTTCCTGGATCAGGTCCAATGCTGCACGGTTGGACGGCAGGTTCGGGGCGAAGCCGCCTTCGTCGCCGAGGCCGGTTGCGAGGCCCTTTTCCTTCAGCACGGACTTCAGAGCGTGGTAAACCTCGACGCCCCAGCGCAGGCCCTCGGAGAAGGTCTCGGCACCCAGCGGGACAACCATGAATTCCTGGATGTCGACGTCGGAATCAGCGTGCGAGCCGCCGTTGAGGATGTTCATCAGCGGAACCGGCAGGACGTGGGCGTTCGGCCCGCCCAGGTACTTGTACAGGGGCAGGTCTGCCGAGGCGGCAGCCGCGTTCGCAACGGCCAGCGAAACGCCCAGGATGGCGTTGGCGCCCAGCTTGCCCTTGTTCGGCGTACCGTCCAGGTCCAGCATGGCCTGGTCGATGCTGCGCTGGTCCGTGGCGTCGAAGCCGGTCAGGGCCGGGGCGATCTGGTCGATGATGGCGTCAACAGCCTTCTGGACACCCTTGCCGAGGTAACGGCCCTTGTCGCCGTCACGCAGTTCGACGGCTTCGTGCTCGCCGGTGGAAGCGCCGGAGGGAACTGCAGCGCGGCCGATCTGGCCGTCGGAGAGCAGTACTTCAACTTCTACGGTCGGGTTGCCGCGGGAATCGAGGATCTCGCGGGCGTGGATGGCATCGATAAGCGCCATGAATTTGCTCCTTATGGGCGATTAACGGGGGGATCTTGCAGAAAGACTCGACGTACTCGTCACGGACCAGCGTAGTCGAGAGTGGTCCGGGTTACGGAAACCTATCCAGCCCCCGGACGTCATGATGGTGCGGTTATCTCTGGTGGTACTGCTCGGGGACACGGTGCTGGTAGGCACGGACCGCGCCGCGCAGGGCACGCTCGGCGTCGAGCCCGCTGGCCTGGGCGGATTGCACGACGGCGAGCAGCAGCCCGCCGAGTTCTTCTTCCGACCTGAAGGGGCCAACGTTTGCCGGTGGTTGACATGGCTCAAACCCCGCCCTGGCCGCCCGGTCAAGGGATTTCTGGGCCCGGGCCAGCGCCGGGAGGGCCAGGGGGATCCCTTCAAACAGATCCCGCCGCTCCGGCCGCTCGGCGCGCTTGACGGCGTCCCACTTCTGGATGATTTCATCAATGGTGGCCGGAAAGCTGTCCTGCAGGGAGCCGTCCGGGCGGAACACATGGGGGTTCCGGCGGACCATCTTGGCACTGAGCCCGCGTGCGACGTCGTCGAACGTGAAGGCGCCGCGCTCCTCGGCAAGCCGGGCGTGCAGCACCACCTGGAGCAGGACGTCGCCCAGCTCGCCCCGGAGTTCGGCGTCGGCTGCTTCAGCCGTAGTGCCGCCAGCGGTTCCGGCCTCGATCGTTTCGGCAACCTCAAAGGCCTCTTCGAGGAGGTACTCCACCAGCGACGCGTGGGTGAGGGCCCCCATCCAGGGGCAGTGCTCGCGCAGGGAAGCGACTATCCCCAGCAGCTCCCCCAGCTCGCTAGCTCGCTCGGGGCCCCCTGCTGCCGTGGGCCCATTCCGCAGCTCCCCCACCGGGGAGCTACCGGCCTCCGGCTCGTTAGCCAAGGTTCGCGTAGGCGTCGTTGATGTACTCCACCAGGGCTTCCTTCTCCTCCAGCGGCAGGAAGGATGCCTCGGCGGCGTTCAGGGTCAGCTCCAGCAGGTCATCGAGATCGTAGTCGAAGGTTTCCACCAGGAGGTCGAACTCGTCCGTCAGCGTGACACCACTCATCAAACGGTTGTCGGTGTTGATGGTGACGTTGAAGCCGAGCTGGTACAGCATGTCCAGCGGGTGGCTTTCGATGCCATCGCCAAACCCGGCAATCGCACCGGTCTGGAGATTTGAGGACGGGCAGATTTCCAGGGCTATGCCGCGGTCGCGAACCCAGCTGGAGAGGTCGCCGAGCGTCACCAGTCCGATGGTGTCCTCGGTCTCGTCATCGTCGTCGAACTCCACCATGATGTCCTCGGCGATCCTGACGCCGTGTCCCAGCCGGAGCGCCCGGCCGTCCACCAGGGCTGACTGGATGCTCTCCAGGCCGGCTGCCTCGCCCGCGTGCACGGTGGCCGGGA
Organism: Arthrobacter sp. Hb9-2; assembly: GCF_059091165.1. Classification (NCBI taxonomy): domain Bacteria; kingdom Bacillati; phylum Actinomycetota; class Actinomycetes; order Micrococcales; family Micrococcaceae; genus Arthrobacter; species Arthrobacter sp. Hb9-2. Next base: position 93,197 of record NZ_JBNHGJ010000003.1, read on the forward strand.
AGTTGTTCTGGGCCAGGTAGGTGAAGGCCTCCCTGAAGCGCGAGGGCAGGAAGCCGTCTTCGGCTCCGGCGATGTCGAATCCTACGGCGCCCTTGTTGCGGTGGCGGACGGCCAGTTCGGCGATCTCCTGGCCGCGGTCGGCGTGGCGCATGGCCGTGATGAGCTGGCCCACCTGGATTTCGCGTCCGGTCTCCCCCACGGCTTCGACGCCGGCCTCGAGGCCCTCCTGCACTGCCTCCACGGCTTCGTCCAGGGTGAGGCCCTTCTGCAGGTGCTGCTCGGGCGCCCACCGTACTTCGCCGTACACCACGCCGTCGTCAGCCAGGTCCTCGACGAATTCCTTCGCGACGCGGAAGAGGCCTTCGGCGGTCTGCATCACGGCGACGGTGTGGTCGAACGTCTCAAGGTAGCGGACCAGGGAGCCGGAGTCCGCGGACTCGCGGAACCATTGGCCCAGCGCCACCGGATCGGTGGACGGAAGGGTGTGGCCAACTGCCTCGGCCAGTTCGATGATGGTGGCCGGACGGAGTCCTCCGTCCAGGTGGTCGTGAAGTGAAACCTTTGGGAGGTTCTTCAGGTCAAAATCGATGGCAGGGGCAGCGTCAACAATAGGCTCAGTCACGTTCCCACCTTAGGGTGGGCAGGAGTTCAATGCCAGCGGCTAGGTGGCGGCGGGCTTGCCGTCCGCGGCAGCGGGGGCCAGGACGGCGTTGCCGCCGGTTTGGCTGTCCCGTGCGCCGTCCGGGCCGCCGTCGAGCCACTCATCCACTTCCTGGGCGTCGTTGCGGGCAAGGTGCTTGTGCCACCACCGGAGCAGGTGGTCGATGAGGATGCCGAGCACAATCGCGAACACCACCGCTATGCCCGCGCTGAGCAAAGGGTTGTGGTGCAGCCACGGGAAGGAACTGGCCAGCAGTCCGATGCCGATGGAATACCCCACCCACGTGATGCAGGCGAAGGCGTCCAGCAGGAAGAACCGGCGGTGGGCGAAGCCGGTGCTTCCAGCCACGTAGTTCACCGCCACCCGGCCCCAGGGGATGTAGCGGGCAGTGAAGATCAGCACCGCTCCGCGCTTCTCAAGTTCATAGCGGGCCCAGCCGAAAGCCTTCTGGACCTTGGGCCGGCGCATCCATTTCCACCGGTTCAGGCCAATCCGGCGCCCGAGCATAAAAGCCATGTTGTCCCCGGCGATGGCACCGATCAGGGCCGTGATGCCCAGGATCCAGAGATTGGGCTCCCCACCGTGCCGGGAGAACGCTGCAAGGGCCACGATGAGGGTTTCGCTGGGGACCACCATGGCGAAGCCGTCCACAAAGAAGAACAGCAGCAGTACCGGGTAGATCCACCACTGACCCGCTGCATGGAGCACGGCCTCATTAATAAACTCCACGCGGTCTTGCTCCTATGCAAAATGGCACCAGCCAAAAGTGACGCAGCCAAAGCGGAAATCGTTCCTAAGTGTCCCACGGCCGCGGCGCAACACGCTACGCCCCTGCCTGCCCGAACAACGGTTGAACTACGCTTCCGGTTCCTTCATTCGTTCCACCATGGGCGCCTTTCGCCGGACCCGGTTGATGACGAGGTCCACCACGATCCCGAGCGCCACCGCACAGATGATGGCGATGACGGCGCCCAGGAGGTGGTTGTCTTCAAACCACTGGCCAAAGAACAGCCCGATTCCCACCGAGTAGGCCGCCCACAGGCTGGCCGAGAGGACGGTCAGCCCCACGAAACGCAGGTGCGGATAATGCGTGACCCCGGCCGTGAGGTTCACAGCTACCCGGCCGATCGGGACGAACCGCGCCACGAGGATGAGCGAGGCCGGGCGCTTGCGCAGCTCCCGGCCTGCCCACCGGAAGGCGCTTTGCATCCGCGGGCCCCGCATCCACGACCACCTGTTGGTTCCTACCCTGCGGCCGATCAGGTACGCGATGTTGTCGCCGGTAAAGGCGCCAAGGGCCGCCACCAGCATCAGGAGCCAGGGGTTGGGTACATCCGCGGTGGCAGCCACTGCGGAGAGTCCTACCACCACTGATTCACTCGGTACGGGCGGAAAGAAGCCGTCAATGATGCAGCAGGCCAAAACAAGGAACAGCACCCAGGGCTGTCCGGCTGCCGCGAGGATGAAGTCATTGATGGCCTGCATGGGTCCCTATGCTATGCGGTCAATGATCAGGCGCTGCGCCGGCCGCGATCCCTCGGGTGCGATGACTGCCGCGTTCTCCAGGGCTTCCTTGGCCCTGGCAAACCGTTCCGGAGTATCCGTGAGCAGGGTCATCAGGGGCTCTCCCGCCCGGACCACGGCACCGGGCTTGGCATGCATCCGCACGCCCGCGCCTGCCTGCACGATGTCCTCTTTCCGTGCCCGCCCTGCGCCGAGCCGCCAGGCTGCCACCCCCACAGCAAGGGCGTCGAGTTCCACCAGCACTCCATCGGCTGGGGCGTAAACTACCTCGGACTCCCGGGCCACCGGCAGCTTGGCCCGCGGGTCGCCGCCCTGCGCCTGGATCATCCGGTTCCAGACGTCCATGGCACGGCCGTCCTTCAAGGCGGCGGCGGGATCGGCGTCGTGCACTCCTGCAGCGGCGAGCATTTCCTCGGCGAGCCGGACCGTCAACTCCACCACATCGCCGGGGCCGCCGCCCGCCAGCACCTCGACGGATTCCTCCACCTCGATGGCGTTGCCGGCAGTCAGGCCCAGGGGCGTGCTCATGTTGGTGAGCAGAGCCACGGTGTTGACCCCGGCATCCTTACCAAGCGCCACCATGGTCTCCGCCAGCTCGCGGGCCTTGGCCTCATCCTTCATAAAGGCGCCGCTGCCCACCTTGACGTCCAGGACCAGCGAGCCTGTGCCCTCGGCGATCTTCTTGCTCATAATGGACGAGGCAATCAGCGGGATAGCCTCGACGGTGCCCGTAACGTCCCGGAGTGCGTAGAGCTTCTTGTCTGCCGGAGCCAGGCCTGCGCCTGCTGCGCAGATGACGGCGCCCACGTCCTGGAGCTGGGCCAACATCTCCTCGTTGGTGAGTGAGGCCCGCCAGCCGGGGATGGCCTCCAGCTTGTCCAGCGTGCCGCCGGTGTGGCCCAGTCCCCGGCCGGAGAGCTGGGGAACGGCGACGCCGAACACGGCAACCAATGGCGCCAGCGGCAGGGTTATCTTGTCCCCCACGCCTCCAGTGGAGTGCTTGTCCGAGGTGTACTTCAGCCCGCCGTCCGGACGGCGCAGGCTGGAGAAGTCCATCCGCTCGCCGGAAGCGATCATTGCGGCCGTCCACCGGGCAATTTCGCTGCGGTTCATGCCATTGAGCAGGATGGCCATGTTCAGGGCGGCCATCTGCTCGTCCGCGATGACTCCCCGCGTGTAGGCGTCAATGGTCCAGTCGATCTGTTCCGGGCTCAGTGTGCCCTTGTCCCGCTTAATGCGGATGATATCGACGGCGTCGAACGCTTCGGCCAAGTTGATCGCTGCGGCGGTGTCTGTCATCGGGTTCCCTCCAGGTGTTCGGGACCAAAGGCGTCCGGCAGCACCTGGTCCATGGTCTTGATGCCTTGGGTGGTCATAAGCTCCATGCCGGAGGCACGGAATTCGTACAGCAGCTGGCGGCAGCGCCCGCAGGGCATAAGGATGTTGCCGGCGCCGTCCACGCAGTAGAACGCGCGGAGCAGGCCGCCGCCGGTCATGTGCAGGTTCCCCACCAGCGCGCATTCGGCGCAGAGGGTCAGGCCGTAGCTTGCGTTCTCCACGTTGCAGCCGCTGACGATCCGGCCGTCCTCGGTGAGGGCCGCCGCCCCCACCGGAAACTTGGAGTAGGGCGTGTAGGCCTTTCGCATGGCTTCGACAGCGGCGGCCTCCAGTGCGGGCCAGTCCACGTGCCCTTCGCCGGCCACGCCGTCAACCCTTGACATACGGGATGCCGCTGGCAGCCGGCCCTCGTGACCTGCCCACCAGCCCGGCCACGGCCAGAACCGTCACCAGGTAGGGCAGCATGGCCATGAACTGGCTGGGCACCGGGGTGCCAATGATGGTCACGATGCTCTGCAGGTTGTCGGCGAACCCGAACAGCAGGGCGGCGAAGAAAGCACCGATCGGATTCCACCGGCCAAAGATCAGGGCAGCCAGCGCGATGAAGCCGCGGCCGCCGGAGATCTCTTTGGTGAAGCTGTCGATCGCCACCAGGGTGAAGAACGAACCGCCGATGCCGGCTACTGCCCCGCCGAGGGTGACGTTCCAGAACCGGGTGGCATTGACGTTGATGCCCAGGGTGTCAGCCGCCTGCGGATGTTCACCGACGGCGCGTACACGCAGGCCCCAACGGGTTTTGAAGAGGCCTACCCAAACCACCAGGACCGCTACGTACATCAGGTACCCCACCAACGACTGGCGGAAAAGGATGGGCCCGATGATCGGGATGCTGGACAGGACGGGAATCTCGATGATGTCCAGCCCGGGAGGCGAATTGAACTGCGCCTTGTTGGCCTGCATCACCGTGCTGAACAGGAAACCGGTAACGCCGGAGACCAGGACGTTCAGCACCACGCCCACGATGATCTGGTTCACGAGGTACTTGATGCTGAACAGGGCCAGGACCATGGAAACGACTGCCCCGGCCACGGCGGCAGCCAGCAGCCCAATGAAGGGGTTTTGCGTCATGCTGGCAACGATGGCGGCGGTGAATGCGCCGCCGAGGAGCTGGCCCTCGATGGCGATGTTGACCACGCCCACCCGCTCACACAGGACGCCGGAGAGTGAACCGAACACCAGCGGGACAGCAAGGGTGACCGACCCGGCGATGAGCCCGGCCAGCGAGATGCTCGGGGTACGCGCGCCGCCCACCACCCAGATGAGGAAAGCGGCCACGAACAGGACAATGAAGGTAACTGACAGCCAGCCCGGGGCCGGCCGGTCCTGGGTTTTGAGGTACACCGCATAGGCTGCGAGGCCCAACAGGAGGACGGACAACACGATACCCGCGGCGAATGCGTTCACCTCCAGGGCAGGCAGCTGGAAAAAGTCCTCGCCGGTGGAGATCCCGAAACTGGCGGTCTGGTTGGGTGCCATCAGACCGAAGAAGACCAGGGCGATCAGTCCGAAGGCCGTGAGCAGGACCGGCGTGCGCCAGGTCACCGGCTTCGCTGAGACGGCTGCCGTGCCGGTGCCTGCCAGGGTGTTACCCGGCTGCGGCTTTCCGGAGAGGGGCGACGATACTTTTGTGCTCATGCTGCACCTCCGGTTGTGGCTGCCTGGCGGGACTTGGCCGCGCGGGCAGGCTTCTTGCGGCGGGGGTTCAGGCCGAAGACGGCCCGCACCAGCGGCGGAGCCGCAATGAAGAGGACGATCAGGGACTGGACCACCAACACGATATCGATGGGAGTTCCGGTCTGGATCTGCATCTGGACGGCCCCGGCGCGGAAGGCACCGAACAGAAGGCCGGCAGCGAAGGTACCCCAAGGCGTCGAACGTCCCAGCAGGGCGACGGTGATCGCGTCGAATCCATAGGTGGCAGCCACGCCGTCGGTGAGGACTTTCTCCGTGCCCGCCACCTGGGCGACGCCGGACATGCCGGCGAGTCCGCCGGCAATGGCCATGACCAGGATGGTGGAGCGGGAAACGTTGATGCCCGCGGTCTGTGCTGCCTTTGGGTTGGCACCTACGGCACGGAACTCGAAGCCCACCGTGGAGCGGTTCAGGAGCCACCACACCAGCACGGTGGCTGCAATAGCCAGGAGGAAGCCCAGGTGCAGCCGGTACTGGGTGCCGAAAATCTGCGGGTAGACGGCGGTGGGATCAAGGATGGGCGAAATGGGGTTCGTCTCCCCCGGCCGCTGGAAGGCCGGCGTGTTCAACAGGTAGCGCAGGAAGTACAGCGCGATGTAGTTGAACATGATGGTCAGGATGACTTCGTGGGCCCCCGTCCGGGCCTTAAGCAGCCCCACGAGTCCGCCCCAGAAAGCGCCGCCGATGATGCCGGCCACCAGGACCAGCAGCAGGTGCAGCCCCAGCGGCAGGTGCAGCGCGAAGCCAACCCAGGCGGCAAGGATGCCGGCCACAATGATCTGTCCCTGTGCACCGATGTTGAAGAGTCCGGCGCGGAATGCCAATGCTACGCCGAGGCCGGCCGTAATCAGCGGCGTGGCAATGGTGAGCGTCTCCATGAACGGTGCGAACTGGGCCGCGACGCTGTTGCCCCGGGGGTTGAAGACCGAACCCTGGAACAGCGCCACGTAAGAGCGCGTTGCGGCGTTCCACACTGCTGACAGGAAATCAGAGGGACGGGCAAAGAGGTAGGTGGACGTGGTGGCTACCTGTTTGTCGGTGCTGGCAATCAGGAGTCCGCCGATGACGAGTGCAAGCAGCACTGCCAGGACGGAGACCATGCCGCTCCCGGTGAAGATCTTGCGGAGCAGCGTGTCCGGGCCGCCCGGAAGCTGCCCGCTTTGCGCAGTGGCCGGAACGGCGGAGGGTTCCATGGCCCCGCCGGCAGTATCAACGGATACGACGGCGGCCGTCTCCTCCGCAGCGGGCGTTGCCTCGTGCGCTTTGCCGCTGTGTTCGCCGGCCGCGTGCTTGGGGGGATGCCTGTCAGACATGGTCGCCTCCTTCGGCGTCAGAAGTGGAGGCCGTGGCAGCAGAGGGCGCCTGCCCCGTGGGATGGGCGTGTTCCTCGGGCGGAATACCCGCCATCATGAGGCCCAGGACGTCGCGGCTGGTGCCGGCCGGAACGATGCCCACCAGCTTGCCTTTGTAGAGCACCGCGATCCGGTCGGCCAGTTCCATGACCTCGTCCAGCTCGGTGGAAATGATCATCACGGGAGTGCCCTGGTCCCGCTCCGCCACGATCCGGCGGTGCAGGAACTCGATGGACCCCACGTCCACGCCGCGGGTGGGCTGGGAGGCGATGAACAGCCGCAGCGGGCGGGAGAGCTCGCGCGCCATCACCACTTTCTGCTGGTTGCCGCCGGACAGCGTACCTGCCGCGGCTACGGCCGATGGCGTCCGCACGTCGAATTCGCCGATGCGGGCCTTGGCGTTCTCCAGGATTTTCGCCGGGCTCATGCTGATGCCCTTCGCGAAGGGAGGCTTGTCATAGAGATCAAGGACCAAATTCTCGGCCACGGAGAACGTGCCCACCAGCCCGTCCACCTTGCGGTCTTCCGGCACGAATCCGACGCCGGCGTGCAGGACTTCCTTGACGGACCGGACCAGCAGTTCCTTGCCGTCCAGCGTGATGGAGCCGGAGACCCGGTCCTGGAGGCCAAGGATGGCTTCGGTGAGCTCGGTCTGGCCGTTGCCCTGCACGCCGGCTACTGCCAGGATCTCGCCGCGGGCAATGTCGAAGCTGAGTCCGTCCACCACGTGCTGGCCGTTGGGAGCGATGACTGTGAGGTCCCGGACTTCGAAGGTTTTTTCCTTCGGCTGGGCGGGTGCCTTATCCAGGTTCAGGCTGACGGCGCGCCCCACCATCATGGAGGCGAGTTCCGCAGTGGGGGCGGCAGGGTCCGCCGCGCCCACCACCTTTCCGCGCCTGATCACGGTGATGGTGTCCGAGACTTCCTTTACTTCCCGCAGCTTGTGCGAAATAAACACGATGGACGTGCCGCTGGCCTTGAGCTGGCGCATGATGTCCAGCAGTTCGTCAGTCTCCTGGGGCGTCAGGACGGCAGTGGGCTCGTCCAGGATCAGGACCTTGGCGTTGCGGACCAGTGCCTTGATAATTTCGACGCGCTGCTGGACGCCCACCGGCAGGTCCTCCACCAGGGCGTCCGGATCGACGTCGAAGCCGTATTGATCGGAGATTTCCTTGATCCGGCGGCGCGTCTCTTCCAGGTTGAGGAAGCCGGCGGCCTTGGTGGGTTCTGCGCCCAGCGCCACGTTCTCGGCCACCGTAAAGACGGGGACCAGCATAAAATGCTGGTGCACCATTCCGATCCCGGCGGCCATCGCATCGCCGGGGCCGCGGAAGGACACTACTTTGTCATCAACGAGGATTTCGCCCTCGGACGGCTCGTACAGGCCGTACAGCACGTTCATCAGGGTGGATTTTCCGGCACCGTTTTCGCCCAGGAGACAGTGTATTTGTCCGGGCTCAACCACCACGTCGATATGGTCGTTGGCTAGCAGGGTCCCGAAGCGTTTAGTGATCCCTCTGAGTTCAAGTTTCACAACTCTGACCAATCTCGAAGCGTCCAGTGATCGACCGGACGGGATATGTGGCTGCAGCACCAGCCTAGTGGGTGCAGTCGGAGGATGAGCGGGCGGTAACCCGAAAGAGGAAGGCAACAGCAAAAAGCGCCACGCCCGGCCAGTCATTGACCAACCGGGGGTGGCGCTTCAAGCGGGAATCAGGCCTTGGGGCTGGCGGCGGACTCCACCTTCAACTTGCCGTCCACAATGTCCTTCTTAATCTGCTCCAGCTCGCTCTTCAGCTCAGCGGGAACCTGGGATTCGAGGTCGTGGAACGGAGCCAGCTGTACACCTTCGTTGGCCAGCGTTCCCACGTACGGGGTGTTGCTGAACTTGCCGTCCTTGTCGTCCTTCACCACAGCTTCCACGGCCTCACCCATCGTCTTCATGACGGAGGACAGCATGATGTCCTTATAGTCCGGAGCGGTGAGGTAGCCGTCGGAGTCAACCCAGATCAGCTTGACGTCCTTGCCGGCGGCCTTGGCTTCCTTCAGGGCAGCACCGGCGCCCTTGCCTACGGGCCCGGCGACCGGCATCACGATGTCGGCACCCTGGTCCAGGAAGTTCTGGGTCAGCTGCTTGCCCACGTCCTGCTTCTCGAAGTCGCCGGTGAAGCTGCCGTCCTGCGCCTCCTTGTTCCAGCCAAGGAGCTTAACGTCCTTGCCCTTCTGCTCGTTGTAGTACTTCACGCCGTCGGCATAGCCGTCCATGAAGATGGTCACGGTGGGGATCTTGATGCCGCCGAAGGTGGCCACCGTGCCGGTCTTGGTGGTTCCGGCGGCAAGGTAGCCCGCGAGGAACGCTGCCTGGGCGGTGTCATAGATGATCGGCTTGACGTTGTCGATGGGTGTCTCGTAGCCGAAGTCGACAATCGCGAAGTGGCTGTCCGGGTTGGCCGTTGCCTGTGCTTTGGTGGCGTCGCCCAGCAGGAAGCCAACAGTGACGGTGAGGTCGCAGCCCGCGGTGACCATGGCGCGCAGGTTGGGCTCGAAGTCGTTGTTGGTCTTCGACTCCACCTGGTTCACCTTGATGCCCAGATCGGTTTCAGCCTTTTTCAGTCCCTCGTAGGAGGACTGGTTGAAGGACTGGTCGTCGAATCCGCCGGAGTCGGAAACGATGCAGCCCGTGTAGTCGGTGGCTCCGGCGGACGAGGTGCTTCCGGCTTCGGGGGGTGCGCCGCAGGCGGTCAACAGAAGGGCCGAAGCACTGACGGTAGCCAGGCCGGCCATTGAACCGCGCTTGAAGTGTGCACGCAGTGATGACTTCAATTTTCCTCCAGGATGAAGAGAGTGGCGCTGCGGCTCGAATTCAATGAGTGTCCGTTTCTACACTGAAATTCTGTTTTCACTGAGGTCCCGCAGCACTGCGCCTGAGCGCACTAATGGCAACTACTTTAGTGGCCTGCACCACGTCCCAATAGCACAGCGGGCCCCGTTCCCGGAGATTGTTGACAAGTTGTTACCAACCAGTAGGGGTGCCGCTCCGTGACGCGGCACCCCTCCTTGGTCCGGCTGCTGTTACTGGGACTGGAGGCGGACCAGCATCTTGCCGGTATTGGCTCCGTCCAGCAGATCCATAAAGGCCTGCGGGGCATTTTCAAGCCCATCCACGATGGTCTCGTCATACCGGACGGTGCCGTCAGCCAGCCAGCCGGCCATTGCGGCGGCGAACTCAACGGCGTGTTGCCGCTGGCCGCCCACCAGGAAGCCCCGGAGGGTGAGCTGTTTGCCGATGGCCAGCATCAGGTTGTGCGGTGCCGGCGTCGGCTCCGTTGAGTTGTACTGCGCGATGGCCCCGCACATGGCCACCCGCCCTCCGACATTCAGGGTGGCCAGGGCTGCCTCGAGGTGCTCGCCGCCCACATTGTCGAAATAGACATCGATGCCGTCCGGACCGGCAGCCTTCTTCAGCTGTTCGCGCACGGGACCGTCGTGGTAATCGAACGCCGCGTCAAAACCCAGCTCAAGGAGCCGGGCAACCTTTGCGGGCGAGCCCGCCGAGCCGATCACGCGGGAGGCGCCCATGGCCTTGGCAATCTGGCCAACCAGGGAACCCACGGCACCTGCCGCGCCGGAAACGAAGACGGCGTCGCCGGGCACAAACTCAGCCACCTTCAGCAGTCCGGCGTATGCCGTCAGGCCGGTCATACCCAGCGCACCCAGGAAAGCCGAAGCGGGGGCAAGGTCAGTCCGCGCGGGCGTGGCGGCGGCCGCATCCACCACGGAATATTCCCGCCACCCGAGGGAATGCACGACGACGTCCCCCTCCTTGTGCGCTTCAGACCGGGACGCGATAACCTCCCCCACAGCACCGCCGTCGAGCGCTTTGTCCAGGGCAAACGGCGCGGAGTACGACTTCGCGTCATTCATCCGTCCGCGCATGTACGGGTCGACGGACATGTAGAGGTTCCGAACCAGGATCTGGCCGTCGGCAAGTTCAGGCAGCGGGGCTTCGGCAAGCCGGAAGTTTCCCGGCGCCGGCCGTCCCACCGGGCGGGAGGCCAGCTGGATTTCGCGGGTGGTGGCGGGAAGGGTTCCGAGGCTCATGCGGCGAACTCCATGATCCTGATGTCCACAGTGATGTTTCCGCGCGTCGCGTTGGAGTAGGGGCAGATCTCGTGGGCCTTGGCGACCAGCGCCTCGGCGGTGGGCAGGTCCAGTGCGGGCAGCGCTATTTCCAGTTCTGCGGCAAGGCCGAAACCTGAATTGTCCAGCTGGCCAAGGTGGACCTTGGCAGCCACGGCCGAGTCGGTAAGGTCGGCACGTTCCCTGCGGCCCACGAGACGGAGCGCGGAATGGAAGCAGGCCGCGTAGCCGGCGGCAAAGAGCTGCTCCGGGTTGGTTCCCTGGCCGTTTCCGCCCAGCTCCACTGGGCTGGACAGGGTGACGTCCAGCTTGCCGTCGTTGGTCCGCGCATTGCCGTCGCGTCCTTCGCCTGAGGCCAGTGCCTGGGCAGTGTAAAGAGGTTTCACGGGGGTGTATCCGTCCTGTAGGTGGATTGAAAACTGCGGACTGATGCAGTCAGCGGGCGTTATGCAGGGCGGCCGTCAGCCGGGCCAGGGTGTTGTGCAGCTGGTCGAGCTCCTCGGTGGTAAGCCCTGCAGCCTGGGCCAGCCGTTTCGGCAGGGCGCCAGCCTTGCTGCTCAGTTCCCGTCCGGCGGCCGTCAGGTGGATGGCGACGCGGCGCTCGTCCTCACCGGACCGGCGGCGCTCCACCAGGCCCAGGGACTCCAGGCGCTTCAGCAGGGGTGACAGCGTGCCGGAATCAAGGCCGAGCTCCTCGCCCAGCTCCTTCACCCCGCGCGGCTCGTCCTCCCAGAGCACCAGCATCACCAGGTACTGGGGATAAGTCAGGCCGAGCTCGTCGAGGACCGGCCGGTAGACCGCAGTCGCGGCACGGGAGGCCGAATAGAGGGCAAAGCACACTTGGCGGTCCAGCCGTGGAGCATCAGTCATAAAAAGACTATAGGGGACAATTGAATTGCACACAACTTACATGCAGGAGCCTTCCTGGGGACGCTCATATGCAGTGACGCGGCGGCCGTGAAGCCCGACGGCGTCCGCGTCTTTGGGATTACAGGTCGCGGATGGTGCGCAACGCCGCAGCGGTGAGGACCCGGATGCCAAGGCCCAGGGCCCGTTCGTCCAGGATGTAGTCGCCGCGGTGGAGGTCGTATTCCTCGCCGCCTGGGGTCTTGGTGCCGAGCCGCATCATGGCGCCCGGCAGCTCGGCGAGGAACCAGGCGAAGTCCTCCCCGCCCATCGACTGCGGGGTCAGTACTACGGCGCTTTCGCCGATTTCGGCGCGGGCGGATGCTTCGATGATGGCTGTTTCGTGCTCGGAGTTCACCACCGGCGGCACTCCCCTGGTGTGCTCAAGGCGGACGTCAACGCCGTAGGGGGCAGCCACCTGGTGCACCACCTCATCGAGCAGTTCACCGGCGGCGTGCCACGCCTCGCGGTCCAGGCAGCGCATGGTCCCTGCCATATAACCGGTGCCGGGAATGGCATTGGGGGCGGAGCCGGCCGAAATCTGGCCCCACACTACGGAAACCCCGCTACGGACGTCCACGCGGCGGGAGAGAACAGCCGGGACGTTGACGGCAATCTGCGCCAATGCGAACACAAGGTCCTCGGTCAGGTGCGGGCGGGACGTGTGGCCGCCGCGGCCGGAAAGTTCGATCCGGATGGTGTCGGAGGCCGAGGTGATGGCACCGATGCGCGTGCCGATCTTGCCCACTTCGATGCGCGGGTCACAATGCAGGGCCAGGATCCGGGGAACCCCGTCCAGGACCCCCTGTTCAATGCACGAGTGCGCGCCGCCCGGCATGGTTTCCTCGGCGGGCTGGAAAATGATGCGTACGGTGGCGCCAAGCGGCTCCTCCTGGTGCATCCTGTGCAGTACCAGGGCGATGCCCAGCATGGTGGTGGTATGCACGTCGTGGCCGCACGCATGGGTCACACCGTGATTTTTGGAGGCAAAGGGCAAGCCCGTTTCCTCGATGATGGGAAGGGCATCGATATCACCGCGAAGGGCAGTGGCGATGGGGCCTTCCCCCACATCCACGGTAAGCCCGGTGCCCTCAAGGCGGCGCGGGCTGAGGCCTGCAGCTTCCAGCCTGTCAGCCAGCTTGTCGGTAGTGCGGAATTCCTTGAAGGACAGTTCCGGATGCGCATGCAGGTCCCGGCGGAAATCAATCAGTTCCGGCAGGAGCGGCTCAAGCCATGGAGCCACCAGGGCGGTGGGCTCTGCTTCCGTAGTGTAATTGCGCACTGCTTCACTCTAGCGAGGGTCGCTGGAATCCGGGCCATCGCAGTCCCCGCGTTACATCCGGGGACCGCGGGGCCTCAGAGAACGTCGGTATCCCCGCTGGCCTTCAGCGCGTCAACCGCTGCTTTGACCCGCTGCGAGTTGGCCATGGTGGTTACCAGCAGCGCATCGGGGGTGTCCACGATGACAACGTCCTGGATTCCGATCAGCGCGATGACGCGCTTGGTGTCCGTCACCACCACGCCGCTGGAGTTCTCGGTGAAGACGCGCGCGCCCTCCCCCAGCACCGTGACGTCATCCACTTCCTTGGCACTGTTGAGCCGGCCCACGGAAGCGAAGTCGCCGACGTCGTCCCAGCGGAAGGAGCCGGGCACGACGGCGACGTCCCCGGCTTCGGCCGCAGGTTCGGCAACGGCGTAATCGATGGCGATCTTTGGCAGCGTGGGCCACACGCGCGCCGTCACTTCGTCGCGGGCGGGGGTGTCCCAGGCGCGCGCGATTTCCTGCAGGCCCTGGAACAGCGCGGGCTGGTTGGCTTCCAGGTGCTTGAGCAGCAGTGCGACGGGCGCCACAAACATGCCCGCGTTCCAGACGTAGTTGCCGCTGTCCACGTACTGCTGGGCAACTTCCTCGTTCGGCTTCTCTACGAACTCCACCACATCCTGGGCACTGGGGGCGCCTTCGATGTGCAGGTCCTGTCCGGAGCGGATGTAGCCGAACCCGGTGGACGGGTGGGTGGGCTTGATGCCGATGGTCACAATCTTGCCGGCAGCGGCTGTGTGGATCGCCTCGCGGACAGCTTTCTGGAAAAGGTCTTCGGGGCTGATCACCTGGTCGGCGGCGAAGGAACCCATGATGGTGTCCGGATCGCGCTCGTGGAGGATGGCGGCTGCAAGGCCGATCGCCGCGGCGGAATCCTTGGGCTCGGACTCCAGGACCAGGTCCGAATCCTGAAGTTCGGGAAGCTGCCGGCACACCGCTTCACGGTGGGCCTTGCCGGTGACCACCAACATCCGGCTTCCGGCGAGCGGGTGCAGCCGGTCGTAGGTGGCGCGCAGCAAGGTGCTGCCCGAACCGGTGAGATCGTGCAGGAACTTGGGAGCCGCGGCTCGCGACAGGGGCCATAGGCGGGTCCCCACTCCGCCTGCCGGGATCACCGCGATAAAGCGGTCAAGGGGTGAAGCCGGGCTTGTCACTTTGTCTGTACTCATCACGGCCTACTTTAGCCGACCCGGTACCGGGCAGCCCTTTCGGCCCGCTTCGGCGCAGCTTAAGCCCCCTCCGGGCCGCGCGGCCGCAACAAAGTTAGCCTGATGCGCAGGAGAGTGTGGTGTTTGTCTCATTAATCTGCAGAATCCTTGCCGCTGCTGGGCACCAAGGAGTTCCTAAATTGAATAAGCTGTTAGCGGAGCCTAGATTTAGGCCCTGAGCTACGAGTGCTCTCGCAGCAGGCGTTCCCCCCGCGTGGATCTCATGCCAGCGCCGCTGTGTTGCAGGGAGGTTTATCAGTGCCGACAAAACCAGCTGGCACCTTGTACCGCGGCCGTGAAGGCATGTGGTCCTGGGTAGGACACCGTATTACCGGTGTAGTGATCTTTTTCTTCTTGTTGGTCCATGTCCTGGACACCTCCTTGGTACGGGTGTCCCCGGAGGCCTACACCGCGGTGATCGGTGCCTACAAGAACCCCCTGATGGCCCTGGGTGAGACCGGACTTGTTGCCGCCATCGTTTTCCACGCCTTCAACGGCCTGCGCATCATTGCGGTGGACTTCTGGAAGAAGGGCGCCAAGTACCAGCGCCAGATGCTCTGGGCAGTCCTGGGCCTCTGGGTGGTCACCATGGTCGCCTTCTCCATCCGCCACCTGTCCCTTGCGCTCGGAGGTCACTAAGCCATGTCTGCAACGATTGAGAGCCCGCGCAGCGGGCGCATCGCCCCCCAGTACCGCCGCACCGGTGGAAGCCGGGGCAACTTCGAAATGATTGCCTGGCTGTTCATGCGGCTCTCCGGCGTGGTGCTGGTGGTCCTCATCTTCGGTCACCTTTTTGTGAATCTCCTGGTGGGCGAAGGCATCCACGCCATCGACTTCGGCTTCGTGGCCGGCAAGTGGGCAGACCCGTTCTGGCAGTTCTGGGACCTCACCATGCTGTGGCTGGCCATGCTGCACGGGACCAACGGCGTACGCACCATCATTAACGACTACGCCGAAAAGGACTCAACCCGCCGCTGGCTGAAGACGGTCTTGTACTCGGCCACCGTCGTCATCATCGTCCTGGGAACCCTGGTGATCTTCACCTTCGATCCGTGCCCCGTGGTGGACGGCGTTCCCCTGCCTGGCGGATTCTGCCCTGCCTAGCACCGGCGGCATCCCGGGCCCGCGGGTACAACCGCGGGCCTTGTTTTGCGGAGCGGGTAACGCCCGCCCGTTGTTTTATTGCGAATTTTGAGAGAAAGAGCGTCTGGTATGCAGGTCCATAAGTACGACGTCGTCATCGTCGGTGCCGGTGGCGCTGGCATGCGCGCCGCGATCGAGTCCGGTCAACGCGCCCGCACAGCAGTACTGACCAAGCTCTACCCCACCCGCTCGCACACGGGTGCGGCGCAGGGTGGCATGTGTGCAGCCCTTGCCAACGTCGAGGAAGACAACTGGGAATGGCACACGTTCGACACCGTCAAGGGCGGCGACTACCTGGTTGACCAGGACGCGGCAGAGGTCATGGCCAAAGAGGCCATCGACGCCGTACTGGACCTGGAGAAGATGGGCCTGCCGTTCAACCGCACGCCGGAAGGACGGATTGACCAGCGCCGGTTCGGCGGCCACACCCGCGACCACGGCAAAGCTCCCGTCCGCCGTGCATGCTACGCCGCTGACCGCACCGGCCACATGATCCTGCAGACCCTGTACCAAAACTGCGTCAAGCACAACGTCGAGTTCTACAACGAGTACTACGTGCTGGACCTCCTGACGGTCGAAGAGGATGCGGTCCGCGAGGACGGCACCCCGTACAAGCAGAAGCGCGTTGCCGGCGTGGTCTCCTACGACCTCGCGTCAGGCGAGCTCCACGTGTTCCAGGCCAAGTCGGTAGTGTTCGCCTCCGGCGGCGCCGGCAAGGTCTTCAAGACCACCTCCAACGCCCACACCCTCACCGGTGACGGCATGGGCATCGCGTTCCGCCGCGGCATCCCCTTGGAGGACATGGAGTTCTTCCAGTTCCACCCGACCGGTCTGGCCGGCCTGGGCATCCTCCTTTCCGAGGCCGCCCGCGGCGAAGGCGCCATCCTGCGCAACTCCGAGGGTGAGCGGTTCATGGAGCGCTACGCCCCCACCATCAAGGACCTGGCGCCCCGTGACATCGTGGCCCGTTCCATGGCCAACGAGGTCCGCGAAGGCCGCGGCTGCGGCCCGAACAAGGACTACGTCCTCCTGGACCTCACGCACCTGGAGCCCGCACACATCGATGCGAAGCTCCCGGACATCACGGAGTTCGCCCGCACCTACCTGGGCGTTGAGCCCTACACGGAGCCCGTCCCCGTGTTCCCGACCGCGCACTACGCCATGGGCGGCATCCCCACCAACATCACCACCGAAGTCCTGCAGGACAACGACACAGTGGTCCCCGGCCTATACGCAGCCGGCGAGGTCGCATGCGTCTCCGTCCACGGTTCCAACCGTTTGGGCACCAACTCGCTGCTTGACATCAACGTCTTCGGCAAGCGTGCCGGTATCGCTGCGGCAGAGTACGCCAGGACGGCTGACTTCGTGGAGCTGCCGGAGAACCCCATCGCCTACACCACTGAGTTGCTGGACATTGCCCGCAACGGCACCGGTGATGAGAAGGTGGCTGTGATCCGCAAGGAACTGCAGGACACCATGGACGCCAACATGCAGGTGTTCCGCACCGCGGAGACCCTGAACCAAGTGCTGCGCGACATCGCATCCTTCGAGGAGCGCTACAAGCGCATCAATGTCCAGGACAAGGGCAAGCGTTTCAACCTTGACCTGCTCGAGGCCGTGGAACTGGGCTTCCTGCTGGAACTGGCCAAGGTGATGACCGTGGCGGCCCTGCACCGCGAGGAATCCCGCGGGGGACACTTCCGCGAAGACTTCCCGGAACGCAACGACGAAAAATTTATGAAGCACTCCATGGCGTACAAGGACGACCACGCCCCGGCGGACGGATCGGCAGAATCAATCGCCGGCATCCGCCTGGCCACCAAGCCGGTTGTCTTTACCCGCTACGAGCCGATGGTGAGGAAGTATTAATATGACCGCTGAAATCGCTGAGCCAGCCTCAAAGATTGAACTGCCTGCCGGTGTCGGCGGGGGCGGCGAAATCCCCACGTTCGACGTGCACCTGCGGGTGCGCCGGTACAACCCGGAAGTTTCCGAGGAGGCCACGTGGGATGACTTCCACCTCACCATGTACGGCACCGACCGTGTCCTCGACGCCCTGCACAAGGTCAAGTGGGAAACCGACGGCAGCCTCTCGTTCCGCCGCTCCTGCGCCCACGGCGTCTGCGGGTCCGATGCCATGCGCATCAACGGCCGCAACCGCCTCGCCTGCAAGACGCTCCTGAAGGACCTGGACACCTCCAAGCCCATCACCGTCGAGCCCATCAAGGGCCTGCCGGTGGAGAAGGACCTCATTGTGGACATGGAGCCGTTCTTCCAGTCCTACCGCGAGGTTATGCCGTTCCTCATCAACAAGGGCCACGAGCCCACCCGGGAACGCCTTCAGTCCGCCGAGGACCGTGAGCGCTTCGACGACACCACGAAGTGCATCCTCTGCGCCGCCTGCACCTCGTCCTGTCCGGTGTTTTGGACGGACGGCCAGTACTTCGGGCCGGCAGCAATCGTCAACGCGCACCGTTTCATCTTCGATTCACGCGACGACGCAGGCGACATGCGCCTGGAGATCCTCAACGACAAGGAAGGCGTGTGGCGCTGCCGCACCACCTTCAACTGCTCCGAAGCATGCCCCCGCGGCATCCAGGTCACCCAGGCCATCCAAGAGGTCAAGCAGGCCATTCTCTCCCGCAAGATCTGACTTAGGATTTAGCGGACGACGGCGCTGTCCCCCACGCGAGGGGGGACAGCGCCGTCGTCGTTTCTCCCCACCCGCCCCCTGAGCTCGGCCAGGGAACCCGGCGGGCGTGGGCCCACAGCCATTCGTACCAAACGAAAGGGGACGCCGTGTCCCGCTCTGAAAAAGTTTCCTTCGCAGGTTCCACCGGCGAGATGCTCTCCGGCATCATCGACGTCCCGGAGGGCCCGATTAAGGGTTGGGGCGTTTTCTCCCACGGGTTCACGCTCGGAAAGGACGCGCCCTCCGCCTCGCGGATGTGCAAGGCGCTGGCGGACAGCGGCGTCGGCATGCTCCGGTTCGACAATCTGGGCCTGGGCGGCTCCGCCGGTGAGTGGTCCGCGGGTTCCTTCAGCCACAAGGTGGCGGACACGGTGAAGGCGGCGGAGTTTATGCGCAGCGAGGGCAAGCAAATATCCCTGCTGGTGGGCCATTCCTTCGGCGGAGCCGCGGTGCTGGCTGCAGCGCGGGAGATCCCCGAGCTCGACGCCGTCGCTACCGTTGGGGCACCCTTCTCACCCAAGCACGTGGCGCATGTCTTCGACGCTGCGCTGGACAAAATCCTGAGCGAAGGCTCGGCCGAGGTGGACCTCGGCGGAAAACGGGTGGAGATCCGCAAGCATTTTGTTGAGGACCTCGAGAATGCCGACCTGACGGACTGCATCAAGCAACTGCACAAGCCGCTCATGGTGCTCCACTCCCCCACGGACAACACCGTGGGAATCGAGAACGCCAGCACCATCTTCCAGACAGCCCGCCACCCGCGGAACTTCGTGTCCCTCGAAGGCAGCGACCACCTCCTGACCGGAAAGGGCCAAGCCGCGCGGGCCGCCCGGATCATCGCTGCCTGGGCCGACCAGTACCTCGACGCCGGAAACCCTTCCTGACGCCGCCGGCCGCCGCTGCCGGCGCGGTTCCGCCTTTGCGGCTTCTCCTACTTCCCGATGGCAGCTTTGCTTTCGCTGATCCACTGCTCCGCCGCTTTTTCGGGTGAAAGCCGCTTGAACAGGACATCAGTGTTGATGCGGGCAGTGATTTCCGAAACCGCCGTTGATCCGGTGGGCCCAATGTAGGTAGGGGCAAAGTCCATCTTGCCGATCTGGTCAATGTACTCGGCTTCCACCTTGCCCTGCGGCGTCAGCAGATCCTGGATCGTGGAACGCATGTCGGAGTTGCTGGGTACACCGCGGTCGCTCTGGATGATCTTGGCTGCGGACTCATTGTTCACCAGGAAGTTCACCAGTTTGGCCGCAGCATCGGTGTGCTGGCTGCGTGCGGAGATGGTGTAGAACTGCGAGGACTGGAGCCAAATTCCGGGAGTGGGCGTCTCGCCGGGGAGCTTAAGCAACTTCAGGTCAGCGCCTGAGGCCTTACTGAGGGCGGACAAGGAGTTGCTCCACGTAAGCATCATGCCTGCCTGGCCCATCCCCATCAGGGTCTGCTCAGTGCTGACATTGAGCTTCTCCACGGTCTCGGAAGCATTCGGCGCCGCCCCCGACTCGCTCAGCTTCAGCGAGTATTCGAAGTAGTCCTGCACCGTTCCCTTGCCCAGGCCGAGCTGGCCGTCCTCGGTGTACAGCGATTCTCCCTGCTGGCGGGCGAAGGCGTCCAGCGAATCGTGCGTGAGGACCGTTGCCGTGCCGTAGGTTCCTTTGGGGCTCTTGGCCGTCACGTCGGCAGCGGTTCTCGCGAAGTCGTCCCAACTCCACTTGCTGTCATCGGGAAGTTCAACGCCGGCCGCCTTGAAGACGGCGGGGTTCGCGACAATAGCGAGTGCATTGGCACCGGTGGACACACCATATTGTGTGCCTTGGACCTGGCCGTTCTCGAGCGCTCCCTGGTCCATGTTTGACAAGTCCAGTGAGCCGCTGACCTTCGACAGATCCAGCAATGCCCCCCGGTTGGCATATTCCGCCGGATACGCGCCGCCCATGGTGATGACGTCTGGGGCATCATTGGCCGCCACCTGCGTGGCAAGCTTGTCAAAATAGCCACTGATGTCGCCATACTCCGGCTTCACCTTGATGTTCGGGTTGGCGGCCTCAAATTCCGCGATGGCTTTGTTGGTCAGCTGGGCGCGTCCCTCGTTACCCCACCACGAGAAGCGAATTTCAACAGGGCTGTCCTGCGCCTGGTTGGACGGACTGGAACAAGCTGCTGTGAGGCTCAGCATCCCCACGACTGAGAGCATTGCGACGGATTTGCGAACGTTCCTGAGGACATTACGCGCCATTCGGTAAGCTTCTTTCCCGAGAAGAAAACGGTTTCCTGAAACGTATCAAGACCCGGATCAAGGGTCAATAGGTCACTCCGCCGGGGGCTGCGGCCTCGGGATTGCACAGAATGGACGGCATGGCACTGCAACTCAGCGAGATACCGATCCGGGACCCCTTCGTCCTCACACTCCCTGACGCCGGGGAGTATCTTCTGTTCGGCAGCACAGACCAGAACATCTGGTCCGGGCCTGCTACCGGCTTCGACTGCTACCGGAGCACGGACTTGGTCCGTTGGGAGGGGCCCCTTCCAAGCTTCCGGCCGCCACCGCACTTCTGGAGCCAGGAGCAGTACTGGGCGCCGGAAGTGCATGCCTACCAAGGGCGGTACTTTATGTTTGCGACCTTTACGGCGCCAGGCCATTTCCGCGGCACACAGATACTTTCAGCCGACCTCCCGGCGGGGCCCTACACGCCTTGGAGCGACGGCCCCGTCACCCCATCGAACTGGCATTGCCTGGACGGGACGCTCCACGTGGACGGGGAAGGAGTACCTTGGATGGTCTTTTGCCATGAATGGAAGCAGATCCACGACGGCGCGATCATGGCCCAGCGCCTGACGCCCGACCTCCGCAGCGCAGTGGGAACTACAACATTGCTGTTCAACGCGTCGGATGCCCCATGGTCACACCCCTTGCGTTCCCTCGACAAAGCACCTAGCCCACCCTGCCTACGTCACCGATGGCCCCTACCTCTTCAGGCTCAGCAGCGGCAAGCTGCTCATGCTGTGGTCAAGCTTCGGCGATCACGGATACGCCATGGGCATTGCACGCAGTGCGTCCGGGACAGTACTGGGCCCCTGAACCCAGGAAGCCGAACCGCTCTGGAGCACGGATGGTGGCCATGGCATGATTGCCCGCACCTTGGATGGTGGACTCTTCCTGACTTTGCACCAGCCGAATACCAGCCCCCACGAAAGAGCTTCGTTTTATGCCCTTCGGGAGCTCGAGGACACAGTCGTGCTCGAATCGACACCGGAACTGGCCGACCCGTACCGGCCCGAGGCTTGACAGGGGCTTGGGCCGCTACAAGGATGGAACTCAGAAAACGCTTTCTTACGTCTCTTCCTTCAGGAGGGCGTGCACATTGCACAGCCAAACCACCGATACTCCCCCGGTTCTCCCTTCCCCCGGCGCCGCCACAGGCGGCATGATCAAGAGGGAAGAACTCGTCCGGCGTCACAATGTCCGCCAGCTGGCCTTTGACCCAACAAGCCCCGTGTCCGTGGGCAACGGCGAGTTCGCTTTCACCATGGATCTGACCGGGCTTCAATCGCTGCCGGACGCCTACCCAGTGGGCTCGAGGGAGGAACTTCCGCCAGGAACGCTTCTTGGCACGCAGGCCCAATGGGGGTGGCATGCCACCCTCCCGGCGCAAGAGTATGACGTGGCGGACTCCACGGTCCTCTACGACTCGCCGCGCGGGCCGGTGCCATATGTGGACATGGTGGGCGACATCGTCAACGACCGGGAAACCGACACCTCCCTTGCAGAAACGTGGCTGCGCGCCAACCCGCACCGCCTGGATCTGGGACGCATCGGCTTCAGGCTGGTCGAGGCCGGGACAGAACGCGCCGTCACCGAAGCTGATGTCACCGACACCGAACAAACACTCGACCTGTGGACCGGCGTAGTAACCAGCCGCTTCACTCTTGCCGGCCACCCGGTCACTGTCACCACCGCATGCCACCCCCACCGCGACGAACTCGGGCTTCGCGTGGAGTCGCCCGCTCTCCGTGACGGTTTAGTGATTGGCATCGATTTTCCCTACGGCTCGGAGGCGTGGCACGATGCCGCGGATTGGAACAGCCCGGACGCCCACACCACCAGTCTCGGCGAACCCACGGGCTCCCAACAGCACGCCGGTTCCACCTGCTGGACCGTCCGCCGCGAGTTGGACAACTCCCGCTACCAGGTGCTGATCACCGGACGCCGGATCAAGGTGGAACAGACCGGGCAGCACCACCTCCGGATAACGCCCGACAACGGCGTACGGGACCGTCCGGATGTCCTTGACTGCAGTCTTGCCTTCATCTCGGCCGGGGACGGCGATTGCGTCCCGCGAGGCGACAAGGACGTGACCATGCCGGCAACAAAGCCGGGCAATGCTGCATCAGGCCGGGGCGCCGTCGGCCTTTCACAGCACAACAGCCTTGAGGCCGGCAGCAGCGTGGCCGCCGCCTCGGAGGCGTACTGGCCTCGGTTCTGGACCTCGGGCGGGGCAATCGAGCTCGATGCGACGGATGATCCGCGAGCCAAGGAACTCGAGCGCCGGATCGTTCTTTCGCAGTACCTGACCGCGGTCAACTGTTCGGGCTCCATGCCCCCACAGGAAACAGGGCTCGTATGCAATTCGTGGCGAGGCCGCTTCCACCTGGAAATGCACTGGTGGCATGCCGCGCACTTTGCGCTCTGGAACCGTGTGGGCCTCCTGCTTCCGTCGTTGCGGTGGTACTCCACAGTGTTGGAGACCTCCCGGCAGACTGCCAGGACGCAGGGTTTCGACGGCGCGCGCTGGCCAAAGCAGGTAGGCCCGGACGGGCGGGAAAGCCCCAGTCCCATCGGGACCTTCCTGATCTGGCAGCAGCCGCATCCCATCTATTTGGCCGAACTCGTATACCGCTCCAATCCCGGCCGGGAGGTGCTCGAGGAGTTCGCGGAGATCGTCTTCGAGTCAGCTGCTTTTATGGCCAGCTTCGCGCATTCCACAGCGCGCGGATTTGAACTGGGTCCGCCCCTGATTCCCGCACAGGAGAGCTATGGCTCCATCCGGGCGTCCGTCACCAATCCCACCTTCGAGTTGGCGTATTGGCAGTGGGCCCTTCGGACTGCATCCGTGTGGCGGGAACGGTTGGGGCTCGAACCTGTCGGAGCCTGGCGGAGGGTGGCCGATGGTCTGGTAAAGCCACGCGTGGCCGGTGGTGTTTACGCCGCCATCGACGTGGAACCGTTCACCATCAGGACGGACCACCCCTCAATGCTCTGTGCCCTCGGCGTCGTGCCCAAGACAGACCTGATCGACGAGGCCATTATGCGGGCAACGCTCGCCGATGTCCTTGCTGACTGGGACTGGGGCAGTACCTGGGGCTGGGACTACCCTGTCATGGCAATGACTGCCGCCCGACTTGAGGACCCGGAGGCTGCTGTCAACGCGCTTCTGCTCGACGCCGGGAAGAACCGGGTACTGCCCAACGGACATAACCGCCAAACAGACTCCCTGCCGCTGTACCTGCCCGGCAACGGCGGGCTGCTCGCCGCCGCAGCACTGATGGCGGCGGGGTGGGACAACGGACCGGACCGGAATGCCCCGGGCTTCCCGCCTGACTGGACCGTGAAGTGGGAAGGACTGGTGGCAGCACCCTAAGATCCCCAAATGTTGTGGCAGCCCCTGCTTTGGCCGCGCCGACTACTGCTTCTGCCGGCCGGCGCCTCGGCGCCGGGCAATAGCGGCGCGGGCAATGGTCTGGGTGCCCCCCTCTGTGTGCTTTGGCTGGACTGGCACTTTACCCGGCTGGACTTGCCGCGCGCCCCACGTGCCTTTCTCATGACCGCTGGACTGGGTGCCCAAATCTGCCTCACGGATCGCCGCCCAGCCTGCTGCCACGAGGTACACCTGGCTCACCAGGTTGAACCAGATCAGCAGGCCGATGATGATGGCAAAGGGTGCCAGGATCGGGTTGCGGCCAGCGCCGGCGAGTAGCTCAGTGCTGAAGATTTGGAGTACCGTGGTGCCCACTGCGGCCAGGATAGTGCCTTCCAGGAGCGCCCTGCGGGACAGTTTCAACCCGCCCGCCAGCCGGAACATGATGAGGGCCGTGGCCCAGCTCAGCACAAGGGGTACGGCAATCTTGATGGACGTGGTCAACGGGCCCGCCACAGCCTCGTCCAGCCGCAGGAAGTCGGTAACCCAGCCGGCTGCCGTCCCAAAGACAAGGGAAGCTCCCGCGCTGATCACCAAGGCTACCCCCAGAAGAAGCAGGATACCGGCGTCGCGCAACTTCAGCAGGAGGGGATTAACCAATGACGGGGGCAGCTCCAACACGCCTCGAAGCCCGTCCCGCAGGCTGGCAATCCACCGCAGCGACGTGAACACCGTTACAGCCGCAGCGATGGCCGCCGTCCACCCCAGCCCGTCGGGGTCCAGCAAATCCTGCGGGTCAACCAGGCCCTCACCCCCATTGACTTTCAGAAGGCCGGGCGCGCTTTGGGAAACGCTGCTGATGATGGTCTCCAGCAGCGCGGGCTGCCCCCTCAGGACAAGGCCGGCGATGGAAAAGCCTGTAGCGAGGAGGCCGGTAATTGAGAAGAACATGTTGAAACCGATGCCGGCACTCATGAGCGGGCCGTGCTGGAGGGTGTAATGCCGAAAGGCACGCATGGGCCGAAGCGAGTTGATGCGGGCCAGCAGCCACTGGACCATGGCCGTCAGGCCGCCCAGCAGCCCGTTTCCGGATCTGCGCGCCCTGTTCCACTCCATCCGCTTCTGGATGACGGCTAACTTCAGGTGCGCATGGTCAGTGGGAAGCGGCTGTTGTCCCGCCCGATCCGGCTGTGTCCGCGGATCGGGTGCCGTCGTTGTCAGTTTCGGTCCCAAAGTCCAGCTCTTCCCGTAGCTGCCAGATGCCGTCAGCATCGTGCTCGTAAAGTCCCATGCTAACCACGGGGAAGGTGGCCCTGTAGTTTTTCAGCACCGTTTCGGCTTCATCGAGGCTTTCCGGGGTCACATCGTGGGCGATGGTGACATGCGGGTGGTAAGCGAAAGGCAGCTCCCGCTGGAGCGGACCCTGCTGGAGCTTTTCGTGCAGGTTAACGCAGTCCGTGAAGCCGTCCTCCACATTGATGAACACCACTGGCGAAACCGGACGGAACGTCCCGGTCCCGGCAATGGTGACCATAAACGGTCTCTGGCGGCGGGCCACTTCCCGCACATGCTCCCGGGTGGCTTCCCAGTCCTGGGTAGGGGTGGTGGTCACCAACGTGATATGGGCCGGAACCACATCCGCGAGCGGGTCGCCGAACGAAGCCCGCCAGCGCTGCAGCTCGCCAGCGACTTCCGGCGGAAATCCCAGGATGACGCCCACGCTGACGTTTTCCGTACGGGGCGCAGCGGCATCCTGCCTGCCGGTGGCCACCGCTGGGTCGCCTTGGGGGTTACCGGACATTCCCGCCACCTGAGTGGAGCGGGAGCCTTCCCTCGCGGTGACTTTGCTGGATGGCATGGCGCTAGCGGACTCCTGCGAGGGAGAAGGACGGGAGGAAGCCCATACGCTCGTAAACCTGGCCGAGGGTTACCGACGCGATTTCGCGGGCACGCTCCGCGCCCTGCGCCAGCAGCCGGTCCAGTTCCGCGGGGTCATCCATCAGCTCGTTGGTGCGGTCACGCAGCGGCGTGACGAACTCCACCACCACCTCTGCAAGGTCCACCTTCAAGTGGCCATACATCTTGCCCTGGTACTCGGCTTCGAGTTCTGCCACCGATTTTCCGGTCAGGGACGAGTAGATGGTCAGCAGGTTCGAAACGCCGGGCTTTTCCTCGGAGTCGAACCGGATTTCGGTGCCGGCATCGGTCACTGCGGACTTGATGCGCTTGGCTGCGATCTTGGGATCCTCCAGCAGTTGGATGGCCCCGTTGGGTGATTCGCCGGTCTTGGACATCTTGGCGCTGGGGTTCTGGAGATCGTAGATCTTTGCGCGTTCCTTGACGATGGTGGCTTCCGGAACGGTGAACGTGGGGCCGAACCTGGTGTTGAAGCGCTGGGCCAGGTTCCGCGTCAGCTCCAGGTGCTGGCGCTGGTCCTCCCCCACCGGCACAAGGTCGGTCTGGTACAGCAGGATGTCCGCAGCCATGAGCGTGGGGTAGGCGAAGAGCCCGAGGGTGGCGGCGTCGGCGCCGGACTTCTGGGTCTTGTCCTTGAACTGGGTCATGCGGGAGGCCTCACCGAATCCAGTGATGCAGTTCAAGGCCCAGGCCAGCTGCGCGTGCTCCGGGACGTGGGACTGGACGAAGAAGATGCTCTTGTCCGGGTCGATGCCGGCGGCAATGTACTGGGCGGCCACGATGCGGGTGCGCCTGGCCAGCTCAGTGGGATCAAAGTCCACGGTGATGGCGTGCAGGTCCGGGATGAAGAAGACGGCGTCGTACTCCGCCTGCATGTCCACCCAGTTGCGGACGGCACCGATGTAGTTGCCCAGATGCAGGGAATCGGCGGTGGGCTTGGCGCCGGAGAGGATGCGCTTCTTGGTTGCCGGGGAAGTCTGGCTAGTCATGGGGAGGAAACCTTCGGGGCTCAGAGCTGGTAGTCCACTACCAGCGGGGCATGGTCGGAAAAGCGGGTGTCCCACGAGGCCGCCCGGTCCACAACCGCCGAGATGGCGGCCGAAGCCAGTGCCGGGGTGGCCAGGTGGTAGTCGATGCGCCAGCCGGTGTCGTTGTCGAACGCCTTCCCGCGCTGGGACCACCACGTATACGGACCGTCAACCTCGCCCGAGAGGTTGCGGTGGACATCCTGCCAGCCAATGTCCTCCCCGAAAAACCGGTCGAAGTAGGCACGTTCCTCCGGCAGGTGGCCCGCTTTCTTGAGGTTGCCCTTCGAGTTCCGGATGTCCAGGGGCGTGTGGGCCACGTTGAGGTCGCCCACCACCAGGGCATGGTCGCTGTGCTTGGTCAGTTCCGGGAGGCGGGTGCTCATGGCATCCAGGAACCGGAACTTGTCGTCCTGCTTGGGTGTGCCTACCTCACCGGAGTGGACGTAGGCGCTCGCCACGGTGAGCTGGACAGGGTGTCCGGCTGCATCGGCAAACCGGAAATCGGCCTCCACCCACCGGCCGGCGGTGGCGAAGTAATCGTCGCCGATGCCGTTCCGGGTTGCCAGGGGTTCTTCGCGCGAAGCAATCGCGACGCCGGCGCGGCCCTTGGCTTCCGCCTCGGCGTGCAGGATGTGCCAGCCTTCGCCCAGCAACTGCCGGACGATGGCGTCGGGGGCGCGGACTTCCTGCAGGCAGAGGATGTCCACTTCGCGCGGTTCAAGCCACGCCGCCATGCCGTTTTTGTAGGCGGCCCGAAGGCCGTTGACATTAACGGATGCGATGCGAAGGTGGTCCTTCTTCAATGCCGAGATCACCCGCTCCACTCTAGTCGATGATGGTTCCGGTGACCGGCTCTCCGCTGCCGCCGGAGGACTTGATCATGTCCCTGGCATTCGTGGCTGTGATCTCGATGGTTTCCAGCGCCCGGTTGATGGTGTCCTGGCTTGCTGCAGCGCCCTTGGCGCGCTCCTCCTCCACCACGCGGATCTGCACCTGGACGATTTTGAAGGAGTGGTCCAGTTTGAGGTCCCGGACTTCGTCCGCCTGGCTGCGCTCTGCAACCACACGGGTGCCGCCTTGGTCGGCGGTAGCGTAGGGGCCACGTCCCGCAGCTGTGGTGAAGGCATTCTGGGCTTCAGTCAGCTTGGCTCCCGCCTTTTTGGCTGCCTTCTGGATGCTGAAGACAACAAAGCAGGCGAGGGCGAGCCAGAAGGCGGCGATGACGGCAACAACCCAGCCGACGACGTCGTTCTGGTTGGCCGCGAAGATGACGGCCACAACGAACGCGGTAACGAGGACCATCAGTCCCGGCCCGCTGATGCGGAACATGGAGAATCCGCCCCTGGCGGGTTTGGAGGATGACCTGGAGCTGCCCAAAGATTGCATGCACCCATTCTCTCAAACGCCGGAGTATGCTCCCGCCGCCTTCCACCCCGGGCGAACACCCCCCTCGCCACCCAACCAGGTAGCGCTAAGGGTCGCTTTGCCCCCTCAAAACGACACTTACTGCTACCTGGTTGGGATGGTGCTACTTCAGGAAGAGCTGCCGCAGCCGCGCGGTGGTGAGCAGCATTCCCAACGCCGTCATCACCAGGTAGTAGCCGATGTGGATCGGAGTGGCAGCCGTGAACGTGCCCACGCTGATCTGGCGCAGCAGTTCCACCCCGTGCCACAGCGGCATGGCCTGGATGAGCCACTGAATGGCCTGCGGGTACACGCTGAGCGGGTAGAACGTGGCGCTGAACAGGAACATGGGCAGCATAATGAAGTTGATCCAGTCCATCTGCTGGAAGGTCTTTAGGAAGCTGGTAATCCCCATCCCTATGCTGGCGAACCCGAAGGCGATCAGCACCGACGCCGGGATCATCAGAAGCGCCCAGGGCGTGGTGATCAAACCCATAACACCCATCACTGCCGTGAACCCCATGGCGTAGAGCAGTCCGCGCAGGAGGGCGAGGAAGATCTCCCCCAGGGCAACGTCCAGCGGCCCCAGTGACGTGTACAGCATGCCCTGGTACAGCTTCGCGAAGTTCATTTTGAAAAACACGTTCCAGGTGGAGTCGTAAACGGCCCCGTTCATCGCGGAGACAGCCAGCAATGCCGGGGCGATGTAGGCGGCGTAACTGATCTCCCCGCCACCTGGACCCTGCACTGAACCCACAATCGCGCCCAGCCCCACTCCCATGGAGATCAGGAACAGCACCGGTTCAAAGAATCCGGAGAGCATAACCAGCCAGTTGGTGCTCTTCGTGGCGAGCAGCCCACGGGAAATCACAGCCCTGGCGTTGCGCGAATACAGCGGCCCGAAGCTCCTGTTGCGGGCAGCGTCCGTTGCGCTTGTCACGGGCAGCCCGGCACTCATCGGCCCATCCTTGCGGCAAACTGTTTCCGGGTCAGGACCCAGCCCAGCACGGCCAAGCCCACTAACACCACAACGTGCAGGACGGTCAGCAGCGGATGTTCCTGGTATCCGTAGCTGAAGACCCGGCCCAGCTCCGTACCGTGCCAGATGGGTGAGATCCACCCGATCCAGCGCACCGCCAGCGGGAGGCTGTCCAGGGGGAAAAACGTGCCGGAGAACAGGAACAGCGGCATCACGATGAAGCGCATCACCAGGGCAAACTGGCCCTTGTCCTCAGTGATCGACGCGGAGTACGCCATCAACGGCAGCCCAAAGGCGAGCCCCGCCAGCGTGGCCACCAGGATGGTCACCCAGCCCCAGCCGCCCGGCGCCGCACCAAAAAGTGCAACAGCCGCAAAATAGACGGCGGACTGCAGCAGGAAGCGCAGGGTCACCGCCATGATGTGGCCAGCCGCGATCTGCTGGGGCGTCAGCGGCGAGGCGTGCGGCCCGTAGTAGGTCCGGCGCCACTTGAAGCCGTCCATAACGGGGAAGGTGAATTCGTTCGCGGCGGTCATAACTGCCGCGGAGACCAGCAGCGCCGGCGCCACGAACGTCACGTAGCCCACTCCCCCGAAGGCTCCAGCGCCCTGCGAGTCAACCAGCGTTGCCAGGCCCACGCCCATGGCAAACAGGTAGGCCACCGGGTGGCCCACGCTGTACATGATGATGGACCAGCTGTACCCCTTCATCACCCGGAGCACCTGCTCGGCATAGTAGAAGGCACCCCAACGCCTGGCCTTGGCGGCAGCTACTTCGGGGCTGTGCGCCCGTGCAGGCGCCTCCGCCAGGTCCGCCTTCCCAGCGAGGCCCGCGTCCGGGCTCAACCCCGCCTGCTCACTCAACGAGGCTCCTGCCGGTCAGCCGGAGGAACACATCTTCCAGCGAGGACCTCCGTACCAGCGAGGTCAGCGGCCGCAGGCCGCGGGACGCTACCTGCTCAAGGGCCGCCTCGCCGTCGTGGGCGTAAATCAGCACCCGGTCCGGCAGGACCTCCAGGCGCTCCCCGATGCCCTCCAGTTCCGCGGCGATGGTGGTGTTTCGTTCGGAGCCGAAGCGCAGCTCAACCACCTCCCGCGTGGAATGCTCGCGGATCAGTTGCGCCGGGGACCCCTCGGCCATGATCCGGCCCTTGTCCACCACGATTAGCCTGTCGCACAACTGCTCGGCCTCGTCCATGTAGTGCGTGGTCAGGATCAGTGTGACGCCTTGCTCCTTGAGCCGGAAAAGGCGGTCCCAGAGGATGTGCCGCGCCTGGGGATCAAGCCCGGTGGTGGGTTCGTCCAGCAGCAGGATCCGGGGTTCGTTGATCAGCGAACGGGCGATGGTCAACCGCCGCTTCATGCCGCCGGACAGCGCATCCACCTTGGACTTTGCCTTGTCCGTCAACTGGGCGAACTCCAGCAGTTCGTCAGCCTTTGGCTTCAGGTAGCTCATGGGCAGGCCGAAGTACCGGCCGTACACGAGGAGGTTGTCGCGGACCCGCAGTTCCTCGTCCAGGTTGTCCTGCTGCGGCACCACCCCCAGGTGTGCCCGCACCTCCGGCCCGTGCAGGTCCGGGTCCAGGCCCATGATGTGCAGCTCGCCGGAAGTACGCCTGGTAACTCCGCCGATCATCTTCATGGTGGTGGACTTGCCGGCACCATTGGGCCCCAGCAGGCCGAAGGATTCTCCGGCAGGGACGCTGAAGGAAATGCCGTCCACGGCGGCAACGTCGCCGTAGGTCTTGGTCAGGTTTTCTGCCGTGATGACGATCCGGCGGGGTTCGGTGTGGGGCTCTTCGGCGGGCTGGACGGCGCCCGCAGCGGCGCCGGAGGACGCGGTGGCTTTGTTATGCACCCTCCGCAGACTAGTAGAGCTGGCCGGCAGGTGGAAGGGAACTTTCAGTTAAGTGCTTAAAGTCCGACGGCGGCCCGCTCCTCGTGCGCAAGGGGCGGGCCGCCGTCGGACTCCAAGAAAGAAAGAAACTACCGGGCGATTCCCGCCTGGCGTTCAGCGGCTTCGACAACGTTGGTCATCAGCAGCGCCACGGTCATGGGACCCACGCCCCCGGGGTTCGGCGAGATCCAGCCGGCTACCTCGGCAGCGGCGGGTTCAATGTCACCGTGGACCTTGCTCTTGCCCGTCTCGGGGTCGGTCTCGCGGGTGACGCCGACGTCGAGCACGGCCGCGCCCGGCTTCACGTCCGCAGCCTTGACGATGTGCTTGGCACCCGCCGCGCCCACGATGACGTCCGCCTGCCGCAACAGGTCCGAAAGATTCTCGGTACCGGTGTGCGTCAGGGTCACTGTGGCGTTCACGGCCCGCCGGGTGAGCAGCAGCCCGATGGAGCGGCCGATCGTCACGCCGCGGCCAACCACCACGACATGCTTGCCGGCGAGGCTGTAACCGTTGCGCTCCAAGAGCTCGATGACGCCGCGGGGCGTGCACGGCAGCGGTGAGGTGATCTCCCCGCTGACGTTGAGCACCAGCCGACCAAGGTTGGTGGGGTGCAGGCCGTCGGCATCCTTGGCGGGGTCGATGCGCTCAAGGATGGCATCGGTGTCCAGATGCTTGGGCAGCGGCAGCTGAACAATGTAGCCGTGGCAGGCGGGGTCCGCATTAAGTTCATCAATGAGGGCCTCCACCTGGGCCTGGGTGGCATCCGCCGGGAGCTCGTGCTGGATCGAGTTCATCCCGATCTCCACAGACTGCTTGTGCTTCATGGACACATACAGCTGCGAGGCAGGATCCGCGCCAACGAGCACGGTGGCAATGCCGGGGGTAACACCCTGGGATTTCAGTTCCGCGACCCGCTCGGTGAGCTCGGACTTGATGGCCGCAGCGGCCGCCCTGCCATCAAGGATCTTCGCGGTCTGTCTGGTCTCAGTCATGGGTCACCACTGCTCGTGCTGCGGGTACAGCGGGAAGTCGGCGGCGAGCTTGTCCACGCGGGCCTGCAGGGCCTCGACGTCTGCGGCGTTGCCGGCCTTCAGCGCGGTGGCGATGATCTCTGCCACCTCGGTGAACTCGCCGGCGCCGAAGCCGCGGGTGGCCAGGGCCGGGGTGCCGATGCGCAGGCCGGAGGTGACCATCGGCGGGCGGGGGTCGAACGGAACAGCGTTCCGGTTGACCGTGATGCCCACGGAGTGCAGGAGGTCTTCGGCCTGCTGGCCGTCCAGCTGGGAGTTGCGCAGGTCAACGAGGACCAGGTGCACGTCGGTGCCGCCGGTGAGGACGGAGACGCCGGCTTCGGCGACGTCGGCCTGGTTGAGGCGGTCGGCGATGATCTTCGCACCTTCGAGGACGCGCTCCTGGCGCTCCTTGAATTCCTCGGTGCCGGCGATCTTGAAGGCCACGGCCTTGGCTGCGATGACGTGCATCAGCGGGCCGCCCTGCTGGCCCGGGAAGACGTTGGAGTTCAGCTTCTTGGCCCACTCCTGCTTCGCCAGGATTACGCCGGAGCGCGGACCGGCGAGGGTCTTGTGCACGGTGGAGGTGACGACGTCGGAGTACGGCACCGGGCTCGGGTGCAGTCCGGCGGCAACCAGGCCGGCGAAGTGCGCCATGTCGGTCCAGAGCAGCGCACCCACCTCATCGGCGATGGAGCGGAAGGCAGCGAAGTCCAGGTGGCGCGGGTAGGCGGACCAGCCGGCGATGATCACCTGGGGCTTCTCGGCGATGGCCTGCTCGCGGAGCTTGTCCATGTCCACGCGGAAGTTGTCTTCCTCCACCTGGTAGGCAGCCACGTTGTAGAGCTTGCCGGAGAAGTTCAGCTTCATGCCGTGGGTGAGGTGGCCGCCGTGGGCCAGGGACAGGCCGAGGATTTTGTCGCCGGGAGTGATCATCGCGGACAGGGCGGCTGCGTTGGCCTGGGCACCGGAGTGCGGCTGGACGTTGGCGTACTCGGCGCCGAAGAGGGCCTTGACCCGGTCGATGGCCAGCTGCTCTGCGACGTCAACGTATTCGCAGCCGCCGTAGTAGCGGCGGCCCGGGTAGCCCTCGGCGTACTTGTTGGTCAGGACGGAGCCCTGGGCTTCCATCACGGCGCGGGGGGCGAAGTTTTCGGAGGCAATCATCTCCAGGGTGCCGCGCTGGCGGCCGAGTTCCTGGTCCAGGACTGCTGCGATTTCGGGGTCGAGCTCAGCCAGCGGCTGATTGCTGACGGCGGTTGTTGAGGTGGCTGTAGTAGTCACGAAGAACTCCTGGCTAGGGATACGGGCACTGCTTAGGTCAGGCTACCGGCTGGCGCACTTTCACACACTTGATGACAGGGCGTGAAAGCGCAGGATGATGGCGCTGCAGTACTGACGCAGGTGCAGCCCCAATTCCGGCAAGACATGACCCTCGGCCCAGGCGTACGATCCGTGGTCTTCGTGATTGCCGCTCCCTGGTGGTTAGCCACCCAACGCCAGTTGCGACGCTCCCAGCCTACCAAATCCGGGCGCCGCTGCGCGGGTAGGCTTGTAGGCGTGATTGAAGAGCAGCTGAACCAAGCGTACGTAGTAACCCTGTCCTGCCCGGACCGCCCGGGAATCGTTCATGCGGTGACCGGAGCCCTGCTGGTGGCGGGATGCAATATTACGGATTCGCAGCAGTACGGCAGCCCGGCCACAGGCAACTTCTTTATGCGGGTTGAGGTGACGACGCCGGCTGCTGCGTCGGAACTCCGGGCAGCTTTGGAGCCCGTAACGGAGGCCTTCGGCATGCAGTGGAGCCTCAACGGCGTGGGGCAGAAGGTACGGACCCTGGTGATGGCCAGCACCTCGGCCCACTGCCTTAACGACCTGCTGTTCCAGCAGCGGTCCGGAACGCTGCCCATCGAGATCCCCGCCATTGTGTCCAACCACCAGGACCTGGCGGGATTGGCCGAGTTTTACGGAATTCCGTTCCACCACATTCCCGTCACTAAGGACACCAAGGCGCAGGCGGAAGACAAGCTGCGCGCCATCATGGCTGAGCACGATATCGAACTGACGGTTTTGGCCCGCTACATGCAGATCCTTTCCGACGAGCTCTGCACCGAGCTCACCGGCAAGGCCATCAACATCCACCACTCCTTCCTGCCGTCGTTCAAGGGCGCCAAGCCGTACCACCAGGCCCATGCACGCGGTGTGAAGCTGATCGGCGCCACTGCCCATTACGTGACGGCGGCACTGGATGAGGGCCCCATCATCGAGCAGGAAGTCATCCGGGTGGACCATGCCCGGACGCCGGAGCAGTTCGTTCAGATGGGCCGGGACGTGGAAGGCCGCACCCTGGTCCAGGCGGTGCAGTGGCACGCGGAGCACCGGGTCCTGCTGGACGGCAACCGGACTGTGGTCTTTAACTGACCGTGTTTAACTGACCGGGCTGAGCCTCGGGGAGGCGCGATGGAAGCGGGAGCGGAGGACGGCGAGCGCCGCCTTGCCGATTTCTATAACCGGTGGGCCGCGTCCGGCGCCGATCATCCGCCGTCGCGCCACCGGGTTGAGCAGCGCCGCCGATTCATCGCACTGCTGAAGTCCGAAGGGCGGCACTCAGTCCTGGAGATTGGAGCCGGAACCGGTCCGGACGGGTTGCAGTTCGTGCAGGCGGGCATCCATTACACGGGCGTGGACCTCGCGGAGGGGCAGGTCCGGGGTGCCCGGGCCAGGGGGCTGGATGTATCGGTTGCGAGCGCCCGGAGCCTGCCGTTCCGGACGGCTCATTCCCGGCAATGTGGTGCATGAGTACTTTGCTGCACATTCCCGCCAGGGACCTGGACGCGGTCCTGGCAGAGCTGGTGCGGGTGTGCGCGCCGGGCGCGTTGATCGCCGTCGGCCTGTGGTCCGGAAACGATGAAGAGGAACTGAGCCCGGAGGACGACGTCGTGCCCCGCTTTTTCTGCAGGCGCACCGACGCAACGGTCCGGGAAGTCTTTGGGCGCCACGGTGCCGTCGAAGACTTTCTCACCTGGCCCGAGGGTACCGGCACAGATTCCGGACCCGGCTGCGGCGACTGGACGCAGCACTACCAGTTCCTGGTCCTCCGCTCCCCCTGATGTCCTAGGCTTGGCCCATGGCTCCTCTTTATCCCTTCGCCGGGAACACCCCTGCCGTCCATGAATCCGCGTTTGTTGCACCCACGGCCTCCATCATCGGCAGCGCCAGCATGGCCGAGGACTCCAGCGCCTTCTACGGAGTCTCCGTCCGTGCTGACACCGCCGCCATCTCGGTGGGGGCGGGCAGCAACCTGCAGGACAACGTAGTACTCCACGCGGACCCCGGCTTTCCCTGCACGGTGGGCGAACGGGTCAGCGTGGGGCACGCCGCCGTCGTGCATGGCTGCACTGTGGAGGACGACTGCCTGGTCGGCATGGGCGCCACCATCCTTAACGGGGCGGTGATCGGCGCCGGCTCGCTTGTGGCTGCCGGCGCCGTGGTCCTGGAGGGTACCGTTGTCCCGCCGCGCTCACTGGTGGCGGGCGTCCCGGGCAAGGTCCGCCGCGAACTCACCGATGAGGAGTACGACGGCGTCCGGGCCAACGCCGCCCGCTACATCGAGCTGGCCCAGGCGCACCGGGCAATGCACGGCTAATCCAGGCTTATCGGGCCGATCTCGTCCAGGAGGTCACCCGGCCCGGGGTTGCTCGGGGCCGAGGAGCCGCCCAGATGGTTGACCACGCCCCACACCGCGTTCAGCCCGGTAGTGACGGCGCCTTCTGCCCAGCCCGCGGTGAAGGAAACGTCGTCGCCGGCGAGGAAGATCCCCCGCTGCGATTCCGGCAGGGCATCCTGCTTGAAGTGCGTAAACAGCCGCTGCTGGTAGCGGTAGTGCCCCGGCAGGTTGGCCTTGAAGGCGCCCATGAAGTTGGGATCGGCCTCCCAGGACACGGTGATGGGCTGGCCCACGATGTGGCCGGCGATGTCCACTCCGGGGTAGATCTGCTCGAGCGAATGCAGCATCAGCTCCACGCGCTCGTCCGCGTCCAGCGCCAGCCATTTCAGTGCGTCGTCGTTCCAGGTATAGGAGAGCAGGATAACGGCGGGCTGGTCCGGCCCGTTGTCCAGCAGGTACGTGGCGCGGTTGAGCCGGTCCGTGAGCGTCATCGAGAGGACCTCGTTGCCGGTGTCCGGATCGATGTCCTTCCAGAAGGGCCGGTCCACCATCACAAACGTCTTTGAGGACTGCATATAGTGCGAGCGCTCGATGGCCGTCCACAGTTCGGCCGGGAACAGGGCCTCCTCGGTGTGGATGCGGGTGGACAGCAGCCAGGACTGGCAGGTGGTTACCACGGCCGGGTAGCTGGCTTCGCGCCCCCAGCGTTCGCGGATCCGCAGGTTTCCGTCCGCATCGCGGCTGATCCTGCCCACCGCGCCCCGCGGCGAACCGGAGTGCAGTGACGACAGTGAGGTTCCTTCCGGCCAGTGCGCCATGCCCGACGGCGCGTGCTGCCAGAGTGCCTCGGGCAGCCGCTGGGCTCCCCCGCGGATAAGCCGGTGCTGGTCATCCGCGTCCGTGTAGACCACCCGGAGGATCTCCAGGATGGAGTTGGGGAAGTCGGTGTCCCAGCCACCGGTGCCGAAGCCCACCTGGCCAAAGGCTTCCCGGTGCGCGAACCCGGCCTTCTTAAACGACTCGCTGGCCGCGATGAAGCCGTAGAAGGTCTGCTCGTCCATCAGTGGCAGCAGTTCGTTCCACAGCTCCTTGATCCGGCCCGTGTCCCGGGACCGGATCGCGGCCTGCATCTCAGCGAACGCGGCACCGTCGTTAACGGCTGCCTTCCACGCGTCCGCCACTTCCCGGAAGAACGGCGGAAGGTCGCCCGGTTTTTCCGCGTAGTGTTTCTGGCCCGCCAGCTCGATCACGGTACTGGAGGTGGCCGGGGACAGTGGGTTGGGGAACTCATCGGTTTCCAGGCCCAGCAGGTCCACGTAGTGGTAGAACGCCTTGCCGGATTCCGGGAAGCGCATCCCCCCGAGGTCCGCCACCACGCCGGGCGCCGCGGGGAACGAGGCGGTGCGCAGGCGGCCGCCGATCCGGTCAGCCTCGTAAACCACGGGCCGCAACCCCAGCTTCATCAGCTCATAGGCGGTGACCAGGCCGGAAAGGCCTGCTCCGATGACGGCAACTTCCGTCCCCAGCAGTTCGGGCGGCACAGTCCCCAGGCCGTCCGGGTGGGCGAGGTAGTGGTCGTAACTGAACGGGAAGTCCGGGTTCAGCATGGTGATGGGACCTGCGTCCGCGCCGCCTGGCGCTGCATCGGAAGTGGCTGAGGTGCTGGACGGGTCTGAGGCCGGCAGTTCGGTGGCGATGGTCATGGAAGTTCTGCCTTCGTCGGTTAGGGGGTTTGCTGGGGTGAGAGTTGTGGTCCGGACAGCTCGCGGTATTCCTCGTTGCTGAGGGCGGCCACCCGTGAGTTCCGGCGTCCGTAGCCGAAGTAGGCGGCCACGCCCACGAGCATCCAGAGGGCGAAGACCACCCAGGTGTCGGTCCCGAGGTTGGCCATGAGGTAGGCGCACATTGCCGCGCCGAGGATGGGCGTGAGCGGGAAGAGGGGCACACGGAAGGTCCGCTCCAGCTCCGGCCGGGTGCGGCGGAGGTAGATGACAGCGACGTTCACCAAAGCGAACGCAAACAGGGTGCCGATGCTGGTGGCGTCGGCGAGCGCACCCAACGGAACCAGCCCTGCAGTCAGCGCGACGGCGACCCCTACCAGGAGCGTCCCGGCGACCGGAGTGCCGGTGCGGCGGGAAACGCGGCCGAAGACCTTGGGGATGAGTCCGTCACGGGACATCGACAGCAGGATCCGCGTCTGCCCGTAGAGAACCGTCAGGACGATGCTGGCGATGGCCAGGACTGCGCCCACCGCGAAGACAAGTGCGATCCAGGGCTGGCCGGTGGTTTCCTCAAGAATCTTGACCAGGGCGGCCTCGGTTCCGTCGAACCAGCCCCACGGCCTGGCGCCGATGGCGGCGACGGCCACCAGGACGTAGATGGTGGTGACAATCAGCATGGACAACATGATCGCCTTGGGCAGGTCGCGCTTCGGGTTCCGCGCTTCCTCACCCGCCGTGGAGGCGGCGTCGAAGCCGATGTAGGAGAAGAAGACGCGGGAGGCTGCGGCCGAGACGCCTGCGGCGCCCATGGGCAGCAGGGGTTCAAAGTTGCCCGCATTGAAGGCGGTGAAGGCCACGGCGCAGAAGAACAGCAGGATGCCCACCTTCACCACCACGATGGAGGTGTTGATCCAGGCGCTCTCCTTGGCACCGCGCACCAGCAGGATGGTTGAAAGCACCACGATGACCATGGCCGGGACATTGACCACACCGCCGTCGCCGGGCGGTTGGGACACTGCATCGGGGAGGACGGAGCCGAAAACGGCCAGCGTTTCATTGACGTATTGTCCGGCCCCCACGGCCACAGCCGCCACAGACACTGCGTACTCCAGCACCAGGCACCAGCCGCAGATCCAGGCCATCCCCTCGCCCATGGTGGCGTACGTGTAGGAATAGCTGGAGCCGGCGACGGGCACCAATCCGGCCATCTCCGCGTAGGACACCGCGGACAGCAGCGCTGCCAGGCCTGCGATCGCGAACGAAATCCAGATGGCGGGCCCGGCGAGCGGAACGGATTCGCCCAGGATCACCAGGATACCTGTGCCGAGGGTTGCCCCTACGGAGATCATGGTCAGCTGCAGGACACCGAAACTGCGGACCAGGCGGGGACCACCATTGTTGGTTTCTGCCTCGTTGACCATCTGGGAGATGGGCTTGCGGCGCAGCAGCTGGGCGCCCAGGGCGGGACGGGCCGCTGTTCCGGTCGCGCCGTCCGGGGCCTGGCCGGAGAGTGTAGGCACAGTCATCGTTGACGTCCGTTCGTTTCGTTGGCTGGTTGAACTGGTTTTCCCCTCACCAACAGTAGGCGTGTGAGCCGCATCTCAAGGAGGTGCAAAGTGACCTATAGTGTTCATCCATGAGACGTAATGCACCAGCTAGCGCTGGCAGCCACGACCAGCTGGACGCGGTCACGCTGGGGCAGTTCCTCGCAGCATTGCCCGCCGAAGTAAGGATGGTGCACGACGCCGGGAATGGCCAGGTGCCCCTGCGCTGGGTGGAGCCGAGCGAGCTGGAAGACCCTACCCCCTATCTGCTGGACGGCGAATTTGTCCTTACCGCCGGCCTGCCGTTCCGTGACGGCGGCTCCGACGACGCCGGCCGGGATGGGAGCCACAGCGTCCCCAGGGTTGAGGAGTATGTCCGCCGGCTGGTTGATGCAGGAGTGGCTGCCCTGGGCTTTGGCCTGCAGCCTTATTACGACGCCGTTCCGAACCATGTGGTTGCCGCCTGCCGGCGTTATGGGCTCACCTTGGTGGAGGTGCCCGCCAGCGTGCCGTTTGCCGCCCTGGGCCTGGAATTTTCCAAGCTGCTTGAGTCCGGCAATGCACAGGTGTTCCGGCAGCTGGCGGAAACCAACCGCCACCTCATGCGCGCAGTGCTTTCGGCCCGGCCGGAACACGAGCTGCTGGCGGCACTGATCCAACGCGTTCCGGTGTGGGCGGTCCTCTTTGGCGCCGACGGCCGCGTCCGTGCCCGAGGGGGCGCCGCCGTCGACACCGCCCAACTTCAGCCCCTCCTCAAGAAACTTCTCACCGGGAGCGGCCCCCGCGTGGAAACGGAGACTTTCGACGCCCCGGGCTCGGCGCTGGTGTTCGGCCACCCGCTCCGCAGCACCAAGGACGCCACCCTGGGCAGCCTGGTGCTGGGCGCGGACAAGGCACTGACCCCCGCGCAGAACAGTGTGGTTTCGTCTGTCGTGGGGCTTCTTGAACTGTTGGTCCGCCAACGCACCAGCGGGTCCCTGGCGCCCAGCCAGCTGGCCACCGCCCTGCTCCTGCACCCCGAGAGCCTGGCCGCCGGCGACACCCGGCAGCTAAACGTGCTGAAGGACCTGTTGGCGCAAAGCGTCGCGGGAACGCGGTCCGGCCCGGTCCGGGTGGTCCAGGGCCTCCGGGGGGCCGGTGCCCCCGCCGCGGAGGACGGGCCGGTGCGGGAGCTGCTGCAGTGGCGCCGGATTTTCGACAGCAAAATGGTGGAGCTGACCGATTACGGATTCGCCGCAGTCAC
This sequence comes from Arthrobacter sp. Hb9-2, assembly GCF_059091165.1. NCBI lineage: Bacteria > Bacillati > Actinomycetota > Actinomycetes > Micrococcales > Micrococcaceae > Arthrobacter > Arthrobacter sp. Hb9-2. The sequence goes on from NZ_JBNHGJ010000003.1 coordinate 133,276, forward strand.
CCGGCTGAAGGTGGATGACCAGTTGATGGCCGAGGTGGAGCAGCTGGGCTGGCGCCTGGTGGTGGGTGAGCCGACTGAACTGTCCGGGTTGCCGGAAACCTACCGGCGGGCCACATCGCTTCGGCCCCGCGTGCTGGCCACGGGGAAAAGCGCGCGGGTGGAAGACGTGACCTGGTCGGTGACCGGACTGCTGGGCAGTGTGGCCGGGACCATTCTTGCGGGAAAGCTCCTGGCCCCGGTCCTGGAACAGGAGCCCGAACGCCGTGATGTCCAGCTCCGCATTCTCCGTTCCTGGCTGGCCGCGAACGGAAGCTGGGACGCCACGGCCAAGGATTTGGGCCTGCACCGGAACAGCGTGCGGCGGCAGGTGAATGCCATCGCGGAACTGTTGGAGCTGGACCTTGGCCAGGCCCAGTCCCGGGCGGAGCTTTGGATTGCGCTGCAGTATGCGGACGGCCTGGTAGCGGAAAACCCTCAGCCGCCCCAGGAGCGGTAGAGATCAGGCCGGCGTTCGTCGAGGTACGGCACGTCGCTGCGCGCCCTGGTTGCGGCGCCTTCGTCCAGTTCCGCGAAAAGGAGCTGCGGTTCCTCGCCGGCCGCGGCCAGCAACTTGCCGTCCGGCCCGGCGATGACGCTGCCGCCGAGGAACCTGCAGTCCTCCTCGACGCCCGAGTGGTTTGCGTAGGCAATGGACAGCTGGCTTTCCAGTGCGCGCGCCCGCAGCAACACCTGCGGGACGTCGTCATACCCGTGCGCCAGCGCAGTAGGCACCAGGAGCAGTTCGGCTCCGGCCACGGCGGCAGCCCGGACCGCTTCGGGGAATTCGACGTCGTAACAAATCACCATGGAGGTGCGAACACCATTGAAATCCACGACGGCGGGAGGCTGGGCCGCCGGGCTGAAGGCAGCACGCTCGTCGTGGCCGAAAAGGTGCACCTTTGCGTAGCTGAGCAGGGTATTGCCGCCGGCGTCAAGAAGCGTGGCACTGATGTGCCACTCCCCTTGCCCGGTGAGCTGGGGAAGGCTGTACACCAGGCCGATGTGGTGCCGGCGTGCGATGGTGACAAGCTTCGCATGCAGCCCGGGCAGGGAGCCGGGATCCAGGTCTGCGCGGACCCGGCGGGGTGCGTAACCCACGGGAAAGAGTTCGGGCGTCACCAGTACTGCAGCACCGGCAGCAGCAGCAGCCTCTGCCGCTGCGTCAATGGCGGCACAGTTGGCATCCACATCCATCACAACAGCGTTCGCCTGCAGGAGTGCCAGTAACACAGTGGCCACCTTCCATCGTCGGAACCGGCCCTCGAGGGAAGGCCTTAGTTCAGACTAGCGACGGCCCATGCTGGACAAACGGGGTCTTTTGCACCTCCTTCTCCACTTCAGCGTGCAGATCATCCCGTTCGATTCAAGGTCTTCTGCAGGTCCCGTTGCGTTAACTTCTTGACTACAAGAGTTTGAATGAGGCAATCTTCTAAGCATGCCCGCAACTTCGCGCTCAACGAGGAGCAAACCTAAAAATCCCGGCTCGCAATCCGCCCTCAGGCAACTGAACCAGCAACGGATCATCGAGTCGCTGATGGGCGGGCCCTCCACCCAGGCAGAACTGGCGCGGCAAACAGGTCTTTCCACCGCAACGGTCTCCAACATCGTCAAGATCATGCTCGATTCAGGCCTGGCATCGACGGAGCCAATCACCAGTTCCGGCCGGCGGGCGCTCAACGTCAGGCTCAACAGCAACGGCGCGGTGGCAGTGGGGATTGACTTTGGCCGCCGGCATCTGCGGGTGGTCCTGGCCTCGCTGAGCTATCACGTCATTGCCGAGGAATCCGTCACCCTGCCGCTGGGCCACCAGGCCGAGGAGGGCATCCAGGCGGCAGTGGTCCTGCTCGAGAAACTCCTGGACGAAAACGGGATTGCGCGTACCGCAGTGGTGGGCGCCGGCGTCGGAATTCCAGGACCAATTGACCGGCGCACCGGCACTGTTGCCCAAGGGGCAATCCTCCCCGAGTGGGTGGGCATCAGCATCCTCCAGCACATGGAGGAAAGGCTCAAAATCCCCGTCTTCGTTGACAATGACGCTAACCTGGGCGCCTGGTCCGAAGTGACATGGGGGCAGCACACCGGCGTCAGCAACCTGCTGTTCCTCAAGATCGGATCCGGCATTGGGGCGGGCCTGATCCTCAATGGGGCACCCTATTACGGCAACGTGGGGATCACGGGCGAAATCGGCCATGCCACCATCCACGAACAAGGACTCGTGTGCCGCTGCGGCAACCGCGGCTGCCTGGAGACGATCGCTTCCACCACCACCATGATCGAGCTCCTCAGCCGTGGTGAGGACCGCCCTCTCACGCCCGCGGACATCGTGCGCAAGGCGCTGGCCCGCGACTCGGCAACCCTTCGGGTGCTCGACGACGCCGGGCTCGCCGTCGGCCGCGCGCTCGGCAACGTCGCCAACCTGATCAACCCTGAAGTGATCGTCGTCGGGGGGCCCTTGGCGGGCCTCGGCAACCTCCTCCTGGACCCCATCAAGAGGGGCCTGGTCAGGCATGCCGTTCCAGTCATCGGGGAAACTACAGAATTGGCCATGTCCTCCCTGGGTGACCGTGCCGAGGCCCTAGGAGCGGCAGCCCTGGTGTTCCAACACGCCGGAATCCGGAAGACCTAGACCGTTTCGTTACCTGGCATATGCGTTAAAGACTTGACGACAACGGGCGTGATCCAGTTTACTTTTGCATCAGACGGCCCTGCGCTTTGCCGGCCGGACAAAGAAGTCATTGCATTGGAGGGTTAGGGCAATATGACGTCCCAGACCACGCAAAACGAGCCGATCATCCTCGAGATGCGGTCCATTACCAAGGAATTCCCCGGCGTTAAAGCGTTGGATAACGTGAGCCTGCGGGTGAAGGCCGGTGAGATCCACGCCATCTGCGGCGAGAACGGTGCCGGCAAGTCCACCCTGATGAAGGTTCTCTCGGGCGTTTACCCCTACGGGAGCTACGACGGCGACATCGTCTACCAGGGCCAGGTCCAGCAGTTCAAGGACATCCGGGCCAGCGAGCACGCCGGCATCGTGATCATCCACCAGGAACTCGCGCTGATCCCGGAGCTCTCCATCATGGAGAACATCTTCCTGGGCAACGAGCCCACCAAGCGCGGCGTCATTGACTGGGCGGAGGCCCGGCTGCGCTCCCTGGACCTTCTGGCCCGCGTTGGGCTGCAAGAGGACCCGGACACGCCCATCAAGGAAATCGGTGTCGGCAAGCAGCAGCTGGTGGAAATTGCCAAGGCACTGAACAAGTCCGTGAAGATCCTCATTTTGGATGAGCCCACGGCGGCACTGAATGAGTCCGATTCCCAGCACCTGCTGGACCTGATGCTCGGCCTGAAGGCCAAGGGCATCACGTCCATCATCATTTCGCACAAGCTCAACGAAATTGAGCAGATCGCCGATTCCATCACCATCATCCGCGACGGCAAATCCATCGAGACGCTGAATGTAAAGGCCGACGGCGTCGACGAGGACCGCATCATCAAAGGCATGGTGGGCCGGACGTTGGAATCCCGCTTCCCGGACCACACGCCGAAAATTGGTGAAGTCTTCTTCGAGGTCAAGGACTGGACAGTGGGCCACCCCCAGGTCCAGGACCGCCTGGTGTGCAAGAACTCCAACTTCTTCGTCCGCCGCGGAGAGATCGTGGGCTTCGCCGGGCTCATGGGAGCCGGCCGCACCGAGTTGGCCCGGTCTGTGTTCGGCAGGTCCTATGGCCGGTTCATCAACGGGCATATCTACAAGGACGGCAAGGAAGTTGTCCTCAAAAACGTCCGCCAGGCCATTGATGCCGGTCTGGGCTACGTCACCGAGGACCGCAAATCCCTGGGGTTGAACCTGCTGGACGACATCAAAACCACCACTGTGGCCGCAAACCTGCGGAAGATCAGCCGCAATTCGGTGGTGGACCCGAACCAGGAGTTCACGGTGGCGGAGCAGTACCGCAAGTCGCTGCGGACCAAGACCCCATCAGTGGAGGAGGGCGTGGCCAAACTCTCCGGCGGCAACCAGCAAAAGGTGGTCCTCGCGAAGTGGATGTTCACCGATCCTGACCTGCTGATCCTGGATGAACCGACCCGCGGAATCGATGTCGGTGCCAAGTACGAGATCTACGGAATCATCCAGCAGCTCGCCAACCAGGGCAAGGGAGTAATCGTCATCTCCTCGGAGCTCCCCGAACTCCTGGGCCTGTCCGACCGTATTTACACCATCTTCGAAGGCGCCATCACCGGTGTCCTGAACAAAGACGAGGCCAGCCAGGAAAGCCTGATGAAACTGATGACCTCCGCCCGCAAAGCCGAAGCCGCCTGACCCTCTGGACTATCCAGAACCTTCCGGACACAAGGACTGACACCATGAACGCCCTCAAGAAGCTGTTTGGCGGCAACACCCGCCAATTCGGCATGATCTTCGCCCTGGTGGCACTGATCATCTTTTTCCAGATCGCCACCGACGGCCGGACCCTCACCCCCGGCAACGTCATCAACCTCTTCAACGGCAACTCCTACATCCTGATCCTGGCCATCGGCATGGTCCTGGTCATTATTGCCGGCCACATCGACCTCTCCGTCGGTTCGGTGGCCGCATTCGTGGGCGTCACCGTTGCCCTGGCCATCCGCGACTGGGGCATTCCCTGGTATGCCGGCGTCCTGCTGGGGCTGGTGCTCGGCGCCGTCATTGGGGCATGGCAAGGGTGGTGGACAGCGTACGTGGGGATACCCGCGTTCATTGTCACCCTGGCCGGCATGCTCCTGTTCCGCGGCTTCAACCAGTTCGTCGGCAAGTCCAACACCATCCCGGTCCCCAACGATTTCCAGTACCTGGGCGCAGGCTACCTCCCCGAAGTGGGGCCGGACACCGGGTTTAACAACCTCACCCTGCTGCTGGGCATTGCTGCTGCCGCGTTCGTGGTGGTCGGCGAGCTCCGCTCCCGGGCACGTGCCAAGGCACTGGGAGCCGATGTCCCGGAAATGTGGGTCACTGTCCTGAAGCTGGTCCTGATCTGCGGCGCCATCCTCTACGCCACGTACCTTTTCGCCACAGGCCGCCCGGGCACTTCCTTCCCGATCCCCGGACTCATCCTGGCCGTCCTGGTGTTGGTCTACGGCTTCATCTCCTCCCGCACCATCCTGGGCCGGCATGTCTATGCAGTCGGCGGAAACCGCCACGCGGCCGAACTGTCCGGTGTCCAGTCCAAAAAGGTCAACTTCCTGGTCATGATGAACATGTCCATCCTGGCCGGCCTGGCGGGGATGATCTTCGTGGGCCGTTCCACCGCATCTGGCCCGTTCGACGGCGTCGGCTGGGAACTGGACGCGATCGCTGCAGTCTTCATCGGTGGTGCTGCGGTTACAGGTGGCGTGGGCACCGTCATTGGCTCCATTATTGGTGGCCTGGTGATGGCTGTGCTGAACAACGGCCTGCAGCTCCTCGGCGTCGGCGCCGACCTCACCCAGATCATCAAGGGCCTGGTGCTCCTGATCGCCGTCGCTTTCGACGTTTACAACAAGAGTCAGGGCAAGAGGTCCATCATCGGCATGCTAACCAGCAACTTCAGCCGCCCCTCCGGCGGCGGACCCAACAACCCGCTCCAGCCCGACGAGACCACCTCCACCAAGGAAGCGATCGCCAGGGAAGCCTGAGCCTTGCAGCCTGAATAGCGTTACACCACCACAAAGAAAGAGAACCAACAATGCGAATGATTGGTAAAGCAGGAAAGGCCGCAGCGGTTGCTGCCATCGCAGCACTGGCGCTGACGGGCTGCGGCCGCTCCGAGCCCAGCACGGGCGGCGGAACTGAAGGCGCAGGAGGGTTCGAACAGAACTCCTCCATCGGCGTCGCACTCCCCCAGAAGACCAGTGAAAACTGGGTTCTTGCGGAGAAGCTGTTCAACGAGGGCCTCACCGAGGCTGGCTTCAAGCCCGACGTGCAGTTCGCCAACGGCGGCGTGTCCGAGCAGCAGAACCAGATCAGTGCGATGGTCACCAAGGGCGCCAAGGTCATCATCGTCGGCGCCATTGACGGCTCGCAGCTGGGCACCCAGCTCAAGCAGGCCAAGGATTCCGGTGCCACCGTGATCGCCTATGACCGCTTGCTGCTGAACACCGAGAACGTGGACTACTACGTGGCCTACGACAACTTCAAGGTGGGCGAGCTCCAGGGCCAGGCACTGCTGGAAGGCCTTAAGGCCAAGAAGCCGCAGGGCCCTTACAACGTCGAACTGTTCGCCGGCTCCCCCGATGATGCGAACGCCAAGGTCTTCTTTGACGGCGCCATGAGTGTCCTGAAGCCGAAGATCGACGACGGCACACTGAAGGTCGTGTCCGGACAGACCAGCTTCGAACAGGCCGTAACCCAGGGCTGGAAGGCTGAAAACGCCCAGCGCCGCGCTGACACCCTGCTCACCGGCAGCTACACCAGCGAGTCACTGGACGGCGTCCTCTCCCCGAACGACACCCTTGCCCGCGCAGTCCTGACCTCCGTCAAGGCCGCCGGTAAGCCGACACCGGTCGTGACGGGCCAGGACTCCGAAGTAGAGTCGGTCAAGTCCATCATTGCCGGCGAGCAGTACTCCACCATCAACAAGGACACCCGCAAGCTCGTTGAGCACGCCATCACCATGGCGAAGGACCTCCAGGCCGGCAAGGAACTGGAAATCAACGACAAGGACTCCTACAACAACGGCGTGAAGACCGTCCCGGCCTACCTGCTGGAGCCGGTCATCGTCACCTCTGCAAACGTGAAGACGGCCTACGTGGACGATCCGGTACTCGGACCGATCACCAAGTAAGCATTCTGATCGCTGGAGAAGCCCGGTCCCCATTCGGGGCCGGGCTTCTCCGTGCCCTGTCCTGGTAGTCCCCGTCCTACTGCTTGACGGTGAGTACCCCAGGTCCGGCGAACTGGAGGGCATGGTTCTTGACCGCCTGGGACGTAGTGAAGGCTTTGTAGCTGTACACCTCCGCCGGGTCCCAGCCGACGTCGGTGGTGAAGTCCCAGCCCGTCCAGTCCGGGGCGGGTGAGCCACTAAGTTCGGCCTCCGCGAGGGCCTCGGCGCGGTTCTGCTTGAAGGACGCACGGGCCACTGAGTTCAGGTCCGTCTCCTCGCCGTTGAACCAGGATCCCGTATCGCTGAAACGATGACCGTTGTAGCTGCTCACCATCACCGACTCGTCCGCACCGGGTCCCGTGTACTCAAAGGCATTATGCTCCGAGAAAATCCGTGACTCGTAGCCCGCGCCAAGGAAATAGCTACTGCCACCCTGGCCCTCGCTGATCATGGGGTACTGCGGGTGGTCGGTGCTTCCCACAAAGTAGTTGTTGACCACGTGGACCTGGCCGAACCGCACTCGCGGTCCGCGCTGCTGAAGGTTTTCGAAGTGATTGCCGATGTAGCTGACCCGCAGCTTTCCGCCGTCCTTGTCCACGTGTTCGTCGCCCGAGCCCAGCAGCATGGTCTTGTCATGGTTGTGGAGCTTGCTGTTGGAGATCGTCACAAAGTCCGTGCCGTCCTTGAGGTCCAGCAGGCCGTCATGCCGGTTGGCCGGCTTGCCGTTCGGTCCGAGCGGGGCCTCGCTGTCCGGGTAGCGCCCGTCGGTGAGCCGGACATGGTCGATCCAGAGGTGGTCCGACGTTACGGAGGAGACTGCGTCGAAGCGGGCATTCCAAGCGCCGTCACCGTCGTCCGGGGACCAGGTGCTGAAGAAGTCAACCGGTGCCTCCACGCTCAGGTTGCGCATCACTACGTTTGTTGCGCTCAGGATCACGATGTTGGCACCGACGAAGCCTGAATCCGTCCCCACACCGATCAGGGTGGTGTTGCTGGGCAAGCTCACCTCAATCTGTCGCTTCATGTTGTTACTGCCGGTCTGCCGCAGCTGGCGTTGCTGTTTGCAGTAAGGAAAGGTCTGGTCGCTCCAAACCTTTCCTTCAGGGCCGAAGCAGGACATGTACTTGTTGATGTCGTACCCGGAGGCATAGTCCTGCTCCCCCAGAATGCGCCCGTCCGGGGTCTGGTTACCGTCGATGGTCCCCTTGATGTAAATGATCTTGGGCCCTTTGGGTTCCCCGTGATTGGTTAGGGCCGCCTTGAGCCCGGCCAAGGTGCTGACTTCGTAGCGGCTCTCAGCAGGAGCGCCGGCACCGCCGTTGGTTCCGCTTCCGACGGCGGCCCAGCCAGCCGGTGCCGCATCGTTCGGGCGGAGAATGCCCCCGCCAGTGGGTGCCGGGCCTGCTGTTGCCGACGTGGCCACCGCCATACCAGCCGCAAGGGCAAAGGCAGATGCTGCGGCGACAACTCCGGCCCCACGGCGGAATCTATTGAAGGTGGACTTGAAAGTTCGGGCTCGCGTTTCGGACGTCATTGGCCTAATTTCCGGCATGCCAAACAGACCACATGCCTTGATGTGCGGATCATGATGGAAAGGATTACCTGCTGAGAAAGCGGTTTCCCATGCGGCCCTTTATTCTTACTCGTCCTGTGACAAGCCTGTCAAGAGGTCTTCCGTCCTGTAGCCCCTTCCCGCGCACCTTCCCTCACTTCCCACAAGTAATATCCGAAACACCCGCGCACTGCAGTGAGAGGATGGGCACCATGAGTGCGCCTATCGCCAAGCCTTGGTTGTCCAACCAGTCCGATCAGGATCCCCGTTCCGCTACGGGAGCCCCCCTTCGCTGGGGTGTCATCGCCACAGGCGGAATTGCCCGCTCTGTGTCACAGGACCTGGCGCTGCTGGCCGATGCAGAACTGTATGCCGTCAGCTCCCGGGGGCAGGACACAGCAGATGCCTTCGCCGTGGCGTACGACTTTGCCAGGGCCTACGGGGACGACGGCGGCGTCCGCGGCTACGAGCGGCTGCTCGCCGATGATGCGGTGGACGTGGTGTACGTGGCAACGCCGCATGCGCAGCATCATGAAGTTGTGCTGGCGGCGCTCAATGCCGGCAAACACGTCCTGTGCGAAAAAGCGTTCACCGTCAACGCCAGGGAAGCCACCGAGCTCATCGAGCTTGCCCGGTCCCGGAAACTCTTCCTGATGGAGGCGGTCTGGAGCCGGTTCCTGCCGGCAATGCAGCGGGCTTTCGAAATTGCCGCCTCAGGGGAAATCGGGGACATCCACTGGGTGACCGCAGACCTTGGCTTCCCAGCCCCCTACTCACCCACCGCCAGGCTCTGGGCCAGGCAGGACGGTGGCGGCGCACTTCTCGATCTTTCGGTTTACCCCCTGCTCTGGGCGCTGGGAACCTTTGGTTTTCCCCAGACTGTCAGTGCCACAGGACATGTAAATGACGACGGCGTTGACGCCCAGAATGCGATGACCCTCGGCTACAACCACGGAGCGCAGGTGCAGCTCACCTCGTCACTGCTCGCACACGGACCCCGCACGGCCACCGTCGCCGGCAGCAAGGGTTTCCTGCAGAGCATCGGATCCATCAACAATCCGCGGGAACTTGTCATTGGAACAGGGTGGGACGAACGCCGGGTCGAATCCTTTGACGTCGTGGGCCGTGGATACACGTACGAGCTGCGCGAGGTGACGCGCTGCATTCAGCAGGGTCTCACGGAGAGCCCTGTGATGCCGCTGGAGGACACGTTGAACACCATGCGCCTCTTTGATGGAGTGCGGGCGCAGCTGGGCGTCAGCTACCCCAATGATGAGCGGCAAGAGACAAAGGTGACACAGCCGTAAACTGCGGCAGTAGATAGTCAATACCGTGACAAGGCTCCCGGGTGATGTCATGCGAGGGAAGATAAGCAGCGGCATTTAGTCGAATTGTTTGGTGAATTTCCTAGACTTTTTGCAACATTCCGTCTTACCCTGTAGGCATCCGTCGATTTCAACGGTACTGGGGGTGGTACGCATGGCTAAGGCTCGTTCTCCGTGGCGTGCCCTGCGTCCTGTGCTCCTCGCCGGCGCGGCGACCCTGACGTGGCTGACGTTTTCATCTCCTGCAGCTTCAGCAGATGCGCTTTCTGATAGCACGTCCTTGTTGGGCGGCGTCACGAGTTCGGTGTCGTCGGTAACGGAAAGACTTGCCGGGCCTGCACCCGCCGCCCCATCTTCACCTCCTGCTGCTGCGTCCTCAACAGGGCTGCTTCAGCCAGTGGTGGGCCAGCAGTCGGGGCTAGCGGACAATATCGTTTCTGCGGTACCGGTTGTGAACCAGGTGGTTCCGGCTGGTGCCGTTACGGCTGTCTCCGCTCCTATCGCTGGAGTTGCGGACGGGGGCACTGCGGCCGTTGTTGACGTTGTCGTTCCACCCATTGCCGCAGCCGTTCCGGTTCTTGAACCCGTTCTGCAGCCTGTCTCTGACCTGATGACAGGCACCGCTCCCCTACCCGTGGCGGTTCCTGAATTGCCCGTCCTGGTCGATGCAGATACCTCCGAGGGCGTCACGGTCGTGCCAACGGATGACCCCGCTGCTGCCGGGGATTCGGGCGCAGCTTTCGAAAGCCCAACCCCTTCCGGCGTGCCCGTTGTTGACGCTGTGGGGGGATCGGGTCTCTCCGTCTCCCCTGTCGGTACGGTTGCCCTGACGGGTACCGCACCGGTTCTTTGGGTTGCAGACGCAGCATCTGGCATTGAGGCAGAGCAGCAGGATAATGCGGACCCTTCGCCCGTCCATGCCCAGGTTCCTGCCGCTCCCGGTTCGGGGGCGGGAAGTGGGGCCTCCCCATCCGGCTCCTCGGGTTCCGCGGCATGGTTAAGCACTTTCACGTTTGATCTTCCTATTGCCGGTGCCGTCCGCGCCGGCGAGACCTCTGAGCACGTCCCTGCGCCGGTGTCTTACGACCCCGGCTCCTCTCCTGACTAGTTGAGACCCGTCTGCCCACGTCGGGCAGAACGCGGCATTACGGGTTGCTGATAAGCACCCTTACCTCAACTTTTCAGGAGACATCATCATGAGTTCCAACCTTCGCAGGGGGATGCTCGGCACCCTCTTTGCCGGCGGGCTACTGGCCTTCGGCTGCACCGCGGCGAACGCCGCGGACACCACCAGCGGATCGGATCTTTCCGCATCTGCCCTCATCTCGGCGGCGGCGTCCGCTGACACAGCGTCGTTGGGCCTGCTGGGTGGCCCAACGCCGTCGGAGTCCACGGGCGTCGCCGCCGTAGTCGACCTCGGCAACGCCGCGGCAGCCGGAACCGCCCCAACCACGACCGATCTCGCAGTCGCGGCAGATGTGGTGGTCGAGCTCGGGAATGCAACCGGCCAGACCAGCAGCCCCGACCTCGCCGCGGCAGCCGCCGTAGACCTCGGTCTCGGCAACGCCGTTACAGCCGAAACCGCCCCAAGCACGACCGATCTCGCAGTCGCGGCAGATGTGGTGGTGGACCTCGGGACAGTCGCAGGGGACGGCACCACCGGCGTACCCAACGCAGCTGTGGATGCAATCGTGGACGTCAACCTCGGCGGCACCAACGGCACCGGCACCAACGGCGGACTCGACGCCGCCGCGGACGCAGCAATCGGCATCGGCACCGGCACCACGGGCGTACCCAACGCAGCTGTGGATGCAATCGTGGACGTCAACCTCGGCGGCACCAACGGCACCGGCACCACCAACGGCGGACTCGACGCCGCCGTAGACGCAGCAATCGGCATCGGCACCACCACCGGCGTACCCAACGCAGCTGTGGATGCAATCGTGGACGTCAACCTCGGCGGCACCAACGGCACCGGCACCAACGGCGGACTCGACGCAGCTGTGGATGCAATCGTGGACGTCAACCTCGGCGGCACCAACGGCACCGGCACCACCAACGGCGGGCTCGACGCCGCCGTGGACGCAGCAACCGGCATCGGCACCGGCACCGCCAACGGCGGGCTCGACGCCGCCGTGGACGCAGCAACCGGCATCGGCACCGGCACCACCACCGGCGGACTCGACGCCCTGGTAGACGCCGCCGTCGGCATCAACCTCGGCGGCACCAACGGCACCGATAACAGCACCAACGGCGGGCTCGACGCCGCCGTGGACGCAGCAATCGGCATCGGCACCGGCAGTACCGGTAGCACGGGTGGACTGGCTGCAGTCGTTGACTTGGGGCTGGACCTGGGCCTCGGGCTGGGCAGTGACGGCAATGGCGCGGAAAACCCGGGCACAGGAAACCCGGGAACCGGGACCCCGGGTGACGGCAACACGGGAGGCACCGGCACCGTTGACCCCGGGACCAGTGCTCCAGGCACGAACACGCCCGGCACCGACAATGGCACCGGAAACGGCACTACGGGTTCGAACAACGGTTCTGACACCGGCACGGCAGGTGCCGGCGGCTTCTCTGCGGCCCCGGCAGGTTCCACCGCAGTTGGCGGTGCCATCGCCGTCGACACCACCCCTCGCAGCACCCCTGCGCAGGGTGGTGCAGGCGAGGGTGCCAACGCCCTGGCCAAGACGGGCGTGGACGTTTCCCTGGTCCCGCTAGCCCTGCTGCTTCTGGTGGCAGGAATCCTCCTGATGCTCCGCAAGCGCAAGGTGTCCTAGGACAACCAAGGTTTGCTAACAGTACCTGCACCATGCGCCTGAAGCGGCAGCAGCAAGCAGGCTAAGCGGAAGGAGGACCCCGCAAAACACAAAACGCAACCACACAAATCAACGCAAACATGTCATCAGCACACATGTCCTTGTGGCCGGTGGTCCGGCGGCGAAAAAGTTGCAAGGTTCGCCGCCGGACCGACGGCGTGTCACAGAACGGAAGCCGAGGCCAATCGTCCGTTTACTCCACCGCCCGTATAATTTGTTGTACGACAGTGCCGCAGCGCACCGGGAGGAACGGGTCATGGTGGCGGAATCGCCTAGCTCCATCAAGAATGAAGTGGTCGGCGGACGTTATCGGTTGGGTGAGGTTATTGGCCGCGGTGGAATGTCGTCCGTTTACTGTGCCCGGGACGAGAATCTGGGCCGCGACGTTGCCCTGAAGCTCTTTGCCCCGCAGGCACCGGACGCCGACGAATTGAAGCGGCAGGAAGCGGAGATCCAGCTGCTGGCGACGCTGAACCATCCGGGCCTGGTGACGCTGTTCGACGCCGGGATTGACACCCGCGTCCCCGATGAGCCGAGACCATTCCTCACCATGGAGCTCGTGGACGGGCAGGACCTGCGCACCAGGATCCGGCACAGCCGTGTCCCGCTTGAGGAACTCGCAGTGATTGGTGCAGGTATCGCCGATGCCCTGGCTTATGTTCATGGTCTTGGGATCATCCACCGGGACATCAAGCCGGCGAACATCCTGCTGGTACAGATCCGCCCCGGCGAGCCACTGCGCCCGAAGCTCACGGACTTCGGCATTGCCCGTATCGCGGACTCGACCCGGCTGACGGCTACGGGAACCATGGTTGGTACTGCCGCCTATCTCAGCCCTGAACAGGCCCTGGGCCAGCCCCTGTCTTCGGCTTCAGACATCTACTCCTTTGGCCTTGTACTGCTTGAATGCATCAAGGGCACTATCGAGTACCCCGGCGGCGCTGTGGAATCTGCCGTGGCCCGCCTTCATCGTGCTCCGGAGATTCCAGAGGACCTGCCGTCTGAATGGGCTGACCTGATCCGCTCCATGACGGCCATCGAACCGCTGGAGCGTCCCGCCGCCGCGGACATCGAAACCTCCCTCAGGCAGGCATTGGTTTCGCCGGCGTCAACCCCGGGAGAACTCGTTCCGGAGACCACGAGGGTCCTGCCGGCAATGCCGTTCCACCCGCCTTCCATCACTGCTGAGGAATCGGTGGATGAACTGCGCGAGGCGGCAGGACCAGTGGCTGATGCTTCACCGGTTGCCCCTGAGCACGGGACCAAGGGCCGACCGCCCGGGAAGGAGCGGCCCACAGGGTCCCGGCGCAGGCGCCTTTGGCTGGCAGTGCTTCTCGCGGTGGTGCTGATAGCTGCCGCCACAGCGGCCGTGCTGGCGAGCCTGTCCACCCAGTCCACGCCCGACGTCGTGCCTTACCCAACGGTGACCGGCATCCTTGGCGACCACCTCGAGGAACTCCAAAAGAGCGTGGAGCCGTGAGGTTGACCCTGAGGCACACCCCGAGTGACAGGCAGAAGCGGGTTGTGATCTGGACGGCGGCCGTACTTACGGTCGGGTTGCTGGCTGGCTGCGCTCCCAGCGACCCAGGCCTGCAGCCCGCCACTGCGCGTCAGCTCCAGGCGCGGGTCCTGGAAGTGAGCGAGGCGTCCTCGCGGAATGATCCCGCCACAGCCATGAAAGCCCTCGAAGGTCTTGAAGCGGAGCTGGCCGCGGCACAGGGCAAGGGTCAGATTTCCGAGGAGCGGCGCCAGACCATCACCACCATCGCAGCGGCCGTCCGCGCCGACCTGGAACAAGCTATCGCGGCGGCCGCGAAGGCAGCAGAAGACGCGAAAACCGCAGCGGACCAAGCGCCCGCCGAGACGCCGGCACCATCCACCGGGACGCCGGCACCAGCTCCCGAGCCCGCTCCGGCCCCCGCGCCCGCCTCCGCCTCCGTATCCGAGTCCGGAAATGATGACGATAAGAGGGACAACGAGGGCAAAGGGAAAGGCAAAGACTAAACTCTGGCCATCAACGTACGACGGCGATCGCTTGAGCAGCGAGCGACGCCGACGTTCCAGCCCCCAAGCAAGGAGGCGGCGCCCCAGGAATTACCCCGGGGCGCCGCCTCCTTCGCGTTTGCCTGGCCAGCTGCGGCCGCAGCCCTCCCCTAGCTCAGGGTGGCCAGAACCTTGTTCAGCGTCGCGGACGGGCGCATCACGGCGGAAGCCTTGGCGTCGTCCGGGTTGTAGTAGCCCCCAATGTCCACCGGCGAGCCCTGGACCTCGGCCAGCTCGCCCACAATCGTTTCCTCCTTGGAGGAGAGCTCCCCGGCGATGGAACTGAACGAGGCGGCCAGTTCGGCGTCGTCCGTCTGCTTGGCCAGTTCCTCTGCCCAGTAGCGGGCCAGGAAGTAGTGGCTGCCACGGTTGTCCAGCTCACCGGCACGGCGGCTGGGCGACTTATTTTCCAGCAGGAAGGTGCCGGTGGCCCGGTCCAGGGTATCTGCGAGGACCTGGGCGCGGGCGTTGCCCGTGGTGGTGGCCAGGTGCTCGAAGCTGACGGCCAGGGCCAGGAACTCACCCAGGCTGTCCCAGCGGAGGTGGTTTTCCTTGAGCAGCTGCTGGACGTGCTTCGGGGCGGAACCGCCGGCGCCGGTCTCGAACAGCCCGCCGCCGTTCATCAGCGGAACAACCGAGAGCATCTTGGCGCTGGTGCCCAGCTCCAGGATGGGGAACAGGTCCGTGAGGTAGTCGCGGAGGACGTTGCCGGACACGGAGATGGTGTCCTCGCCCTTGCGAATACGGTCCAGGGTAAAGGCGATGGCCTTCACCGGGGACATGATCCGGATGTCCAGGCCCTCGGTGTCGTGGTCCTTCAGGTACTCGTTGACCTTGGCGATGAGGTTGGCGTCGTGGGCGCGTTCCTCGTCCAGCCAGAACACGGCGGGGGTCTGGGACGCCCGGGCACGGGTCACGGCCAGCTTGACCCAGTCGCGGATGGGCAGGTCCTTGGTCTGGCAGGCACGCCAGATGTCGCCCTCGGATACCTGGTGTTCGATCAGGACGTTGCCGGAGCCGTCCACGATCTGGACGGTGCCGGCTTCCTGGAGTTCGAAGGTCTTGTCGTGGCTGCCGTATTCCTCGGCCGCCTGCGCCATCAGGCCCACGTTCGGCACAGTTCCCATGGTGGTGGGGTCGTAGGCGCCGTTGGCGCGGCAATCATCGATGACCACCTGGTAGATGCCGGCGTAGGAGCTGTCGGGCAGCACAGCCAGGGTGTCAGCTTCCTTGCCGTCCGGGCCCCACATGTGGCCTGAGCTGCGGATCATGGCGGGCATGGACGCATCCACGATGACGTCGCTGGGAACGTTCAGGGTGGTGATGCCCTTGTCCGAGTCCACCATGGCCAGGGCGGGACCCTCGTCGAGGCCCTTCTTGATAAGGTTCTGCACGCCTTCGCGCACGTCCTCCGGCAGGTCTTCGAGGCTGCTCAGGATGGCGGCAAGACCGTTGTTGGGGCTGATGCCGGCGGCGGCGAGCTGCTTGCCGTAGGTCTCGAAGAGCTCCGAGAAGTAGGCCTTGACCACGTGGCCGAAGATGATGGGGTCAGAGACCTTCATCATGGTGGCCTTGAGGTGGGCCGAGAACAGAACGCCTTCTTCCTTGGCGCGGGCAACCTGTGCCTTCAGGAACTCGTCCAGGGCTCCCGCGCGCATCACGGTGCCGTCGATGACCTCGCCGGCCAGCACGGGGAAGGCCTTCTTCAGGACCTTCACGGAGCCGTCCTCGCGGACCAGCTGGATGGCGATGGTGCCCTCTGACTCGATAACAACCGACTTCTCGTTGGAGCGGAAGTCGTCCTGGCCCATGGTGGCGACGTTGGTCTTTGAATCGGCGGTCCAGGCGCCCATGGAGTGCGGGTTCTGGCGTGCGTAGTTCTTAACGGACAGGGGTGCGCGGCGGTCCGAGTTGCCTTCACGCAGGACCGGGTTCACGGCGGAGCCCTTGATCTTGTCGTAGCGGGAGCGGACTGCCGTCTCCTCGTCCGAGGAGGGGTTGTCCGGGTAGTCCGGCAGCGCGTAGCCCTGGCCCTGCAGCTCTGCAATGGCGGCCTTCAGCTGCGGGATGGAGGCACTGATGTTGGGCAGCTTGATGATGTTGGCTTCCGGCGTCTTCGCCAGTTCACCGAGTTCAGCGAGGGCGTCACCGATCTGCTGCTCGGGGGTCAGGTAGTCACCGAAAACGGCGATGATGCGGCCGGCGAGCGAAATGTCGCGGGTCTCCACCTCCACACCTGCTGTCGAGGCGAACGCCTCGATGATTGGCAGGAACGAATAGGTAGCCAGCATCGGCGCTTCGTCGGTGTGGGTGTAGATAATCTTGGACATGCGCGGGCGTCTCCCTGTGGGTCGGCTTGGTTGTGAAAATTCGGTCTATTTCACCATCTACAACTTACCCGAGGACGCCGGTTTGAACCCTACTGAGGCGTCAGGATTACCCTGCCGGTGGGCAGGATTACAGCGATGGAGAACGCTCGACGGCGTCACGCGTGCGGGAGCCGCGCCATGCCGTCGAATTCTCGTGTCAAGGCAGGCGCAGGGCCCTCCCGGGCCGCTACATGATACGTCACTACTATTTACAAACGTGTCATATCCATATACATTCGGGACGTCACTTCCGGCCCTATCCCCGGGGCAACCGTTAGACAGGACAACAATGACACGCACCAGGCCTCTGGCTACCGGTCTTCTGAGCCTCTCAGCCGCAGCCGTTCTGGCACTCACCGCAGCCGGCGGAGTGGCCGCTGCACCGGCCGATTCCGGGGACAAAAAGTACCCGTCTGTAGTCAGTGAAGTCCTGGACGGCACAGGGGTTGCGGAATACTGGACGTCCGAGCGCATGCGCAGTGCCATTCCCGGGGACGTCCTGGCGGACAAGGCCTTGGAGAGGGGCAACCGCGCGAGCGCGCTGCTTGTGGAAAAGGGCAAGAAGAGCGAGGCCAAGGCAGCCAAGGGGAAGCCGATCATCGCCCAAAGCGAAGCCCCCGTCAAGCACGTCGGCAAGGTCTTCTTCACGCTCGGCCGCACCAACTATGTCTGCTCGGGCAACGCCGTCGCCTCCGGCAACGAAAGCACAGTGGCCACAGCCGGGCACTGCCTCAACGAGGGACCCGGCGAATTCGCCACTAACTTCCTTTTCGTGCCAGCCTACGAAAACGGCACCGCCCCCTACGGAGAGTGGACCGCCACATCATTGCACGCACCCACGCAGTGGAGCTCCAAAGGTGACATGGCCTATGACACCGGCTTCGCCGTGATGGGCCCCAATGACAGCGGCCAGACGCTGACCGACGTCGTTGGCGGATCCGGAGTGCTCTTCAACCAGCCGTACGGCCTGAACTACAAGGCGTTTGGCTACCCCGCCGGATCACCGTTCGACGGCCAGACCCTCAAGAGCTGCACCGGAACTGCCGGAAGCGACAAGCGCAATCCCCAGTTTGGTTCGCAGGGTATTCCGTGCGATATGACAGGCGGATCCTCCGGTGGCCCCTGGTTCATCCAGACGAGCACGGATACCGGTGCAACCGGATACCAGAACTCAATCAACAGCTACGGCTATAACAACGGCTCAGCTGTCATGTACGGCCCCTATTGGGGCTCCGTCATCAAGGAGGCCTACGACTTTGCCTCAACACGATGAGGAAACTCCCGCCGGCGGGGATTCCGTCAGCCACAGCGATGTCACTCAGTCCCGCGAGGAGATCCTCGAGTACTGGACACAGCAGCGCATGGCGGAAGCCAGGCCCCGGGAGCTCCGGCTTCCGCAGGAGGGTGCGGACTCCGGCACCACTGACCAGGACTAACGAAGGCTGCAGATAACGACGGCGCCTGTCCCCTAAGCAGGGGACAGGCGCCGTCGTTCGTTTTGCTGGGCCTACACCGGCAGGGTTCCCTGGCAGTGGAGCCGCCCGGCGAGGGCCCCGGCCCGGAGCTTGCGAGGGCTGGGAGCCGATGCGGACTTGCGAGGTTAGGGAGCCGGTGTGGACTTGCGAGGTTAGGGAGCCGGTGTGGACTTGCGAGGTTGGGGAGCCGGCGGGGATTAGTGGAAGAAGTGCCGCGCTCCGGTGAAGTACATGGTGACGCCAGCCGCATTCGCTGCCGCAATGACTTCCTCATCCCGCACGGAACCGCCGGGCTGGACCACCGCGCGGACACCGGCGTCGACCAGGATCTGCAGGCCGTCCGCGAACGGGAAGAAGGCGTCGGAAGCTGCCACTGCACCGCGGGCGCGCTGGGGCGCCCCGCTCGCGTCGGCGTTCGAGGCACCGCCGGGGGCATCGCCCCCACTAGCACCGTCGGACTCCACCTTCACGCCAAGCGTGTTGGCCCGTTCCACCGCCAGCCGGCAGGAATCGAGGCGGTTGACCTGGCCCATGCCAATGCCCACGGCGGCGCCGTCCTGGGCAAGGAGGATGGCGTTGGACTTTGCCGCGCGGCAGGCGGTCCAGGCGAAGGCCAGGTCCGCGAGAGTCTTTTCGTCAGCCGCTTCGCCGGCAGCGAGGGTCCAGTTGGCTGGGTTGTCACCGTCGGCATCAACCTTGTCGCTGACCTGGACCAGGACGCCGCCGGATACCTGGCGGATCTCCGACGGGTAGCGGCCGTAGCCCTCGGGCAGGGCGAGAAGCCGGATGTTTTTCTTTTTGGACAGGATCTCCACGGCCTCAGGTTCGAAGCCCGGGGCGATGACAACTTCAGTGAAGATGTCCTTGACGGTGTTTGCCATGCCCGCGGTCACGGTGCGGTTGGCTGCGATGACGCCGCCAAACGCGGAGACGGGATCGCAGGCGTGGGCCTTGGCATGGGCGTCGGCGATGGGATCGGCGGCGTCCGCGGATCCCACGGCTACGCCGCAGGGGTTGGCGTGCTTGATGATGGCAACGGCAGGTTCGCTGAAGTCGTAGGCGGCGCGAAGGGCGGCGTCCGCGTCCACGAAGTTGTTGTAGCTCATGGCCTTGCCGTGCAGCTGGTCAGCCTGCGCGATGCCGGCCGGAGCGGCCTTGTCCACGTAGAGGGCTGCCTGCTGGTGCGGGTTCTCGCCGTAGCGAAGCACCTCGGAGCGTTCCAGCGAGAGGCCGGCATAGGCGGGCCAGTCGATGACGCCGTCGCCGTCTTCATCCAGGAACTGGCTCGCGGTCCACGTTGCCACGGCGTTGTCGTAGGACGCCGTGTGGGCGAAGGCCTTGGCGGCCAGACGCCGTCGGGTGTTCAGGTCAAAGCCGCCCTCGGCGGCTGCGGTGACCACCTGGCCGTAGAAGGAAGGATCCACCACAATGGCGACGGCGGCATGGTTCTTCGCGGCGGAGCGCACCATGGCGGGGCCACCGATGTCGATCTGTTCGACGACGTCGTCCTGCGCAGCACCGGACTTGACGGTTTCCACGAACGGGTAGAGGTTCACCACCACCAGATCGAAAGGTTCGATCTCCATCTTGGTGAGCGTCTCCATATGCGCCGGGACCCGGCGGTCGGCAAGGATGCCGCCGTGAACCCGCGGGTGCAGGGTCTTGACGCGGCCGTCCAGCATTTCCGGGGAACCGGTGACTTCCTCGACTTCCTGTACAGGGATGCCGGCGGCGGCGATCTTCTTGGCCGTGGAACCGGTGGATACCAGCTTCACTCCTGCTGCATGCAGGCCCTGGGCGAGCTCCTCCAGACCGGTCTTGTCGTACACCGAGATCAGGGCCCGGCGGATGGGAACACGGTCAATGGTTACGCGCTCATGCTGCGTGAAGCTCACAAATGTCTCCGTCTTATGTCGCGGAACAGTGCCGCGGTTGGTGGGGATAGGGCCAGTTTATCGCGAAGTGCAGGTGGCCCCCGGTGCAGGCGGAAGTGTGAAGGTCAGCGGGCCCGGCTAGAGTTCTTTCAGGAGGCTGCGATGAATACTTACACCACTGTGCCGAGCGGCGAGCAGGTGGTCCAGGAACTGCCCTGGCGATGGAAAGTCCAGGGCAGGATCTTTTTGATCGGCGGCCTTGGTTTTATGTTTGATGCCTGGGACGTGACCCTGAACGGCATACTCATTCCGCTGCTGTCCACGCACTGGGCCCTTACCCCGGGTGAAGTAGCCTGGGTGGGCACGTCAAACCTCATCGGGATGGCCCTTGGCGCTTTTATCTGGGGCACCATTGCGGACACCATCGGACGCAAGAAAGCGTTCACGGCCACGCTGCTGATCTTCTCCCTCTTCACCGTGCTCGGGGCCTTCTCCCCCGACTTCATCTGGTTCTGTGTGTTCCGGTTTATGGCGGGCTTCGGCCTGGGCGGCTGTATCCCCGTGGATTACGCCCTGGTAGGTGAGTTCACTCCCCGCAAGCAGCGCGGCAGGGTTCTCACCGCGATGGATGGCTGGTGGCCGGTGGGGGCAGCCCTGGCAGGTTTCGTGTCCGCCGGGCTGGTGGCCGTGTACGGAGACTGGCGGCTGACCATGCTGGTGATGGTCTTGCCGGCGCTGCTGGTGTTCTGGGTCCGCCGGAGCGTCCCGGAGTCCCCGCTGTTCCTGATCCGCAAGGGCCGGCGCGAGGAAGCGGCCAAAGTCATTGATGGCCTGGTGGCAGCAACGGGGGCGGAAGCCCGCGCCTACAGCCTGCCCGACGCGAAGGAAGTGCCTCGCCTGTCCGCCGGCAGCGCCTGGCATCAGCTGCGCCTGGTATGGCAGTTCAACTGGAAGATCACGGCCGCGGCCTGGTCCCTGTTCTTCTCGATCCTGCTGGTCTACTACCTGTCCCTGACCTGGATGCCGCGGATCCTGATTGGTGCCGGCTTTGCCGAGTACAAGGCGTTTCTCACCACGGCGGCCATGGCCGCTGTTGGCCTGCTGGGCGTGATCGTGGCGGCGCTGCTGGTGGAGCGCGTGGGCCGCAAATGGATCCTCGCCATTACGGGTCCGCTGTCCGCGCTGACCCTGGTGATCGTGGCGTTTGTGGTGGATATCCCCACGGCCGCGGTGTTCTGGCTGCTGGTGTTCGGCTTGGTGGTCCAGGTGGCCATCCCCGTGCTCTACACGTATGTCTCCGAGCTGTACCCGACGGAGTTGCGCGGAACCGGCTTCGGGTGGGCGTCCACGTTCTCCCGCCTCGGTGCAGGCTTCGGGCCGCTGATCTTCGCGAACTACTTCTGGCCCGAGCTGGGCTTGGCAACGTCCTTCGCCCTGGCTGGCGGGCTGGTGCTGATCGCCGTGCTGTGGATGGCGTTCTTCTCCCCGGAAACCAAGCAGCGCCGCCTCGAGTAGCCCCTCCCCCACCCACCTTCCCAACTGGGTAGCGCTAAGTGTCGTTTTCAACCCTCGTTACGACACTTAGCGCTACCTAATTTTCCTTGCCGGGTAACCAGCCCCGGATCAGGAGCGCTGAACGGACCTTGGCCACCGCCGGCCGGGCATCCCTCTCCATGTGCCGCTTTGAAATCCTCACGACGAACCAGCCGGCACGGGTGAAGTCCTCTTCACGGGCAATATCGCGGACTATCTGCACCGCCTCGGAGTGGCCCTCGCCGTCGTACTCCACCGCCACCTTCTGTTCCGGATAGCTCAAGTCAGGCTGGCGAACGACGCCGGCACCCAGCTCGGTGGGCACGTTTAGCCAAGGTTCGGGCAGGCCCGCGCCCTCCAGTGCCAGCCGCAGCCTGGTTTCAGGGGCGGAATCCGATCCCACCCGCGCCCGGTCGAGGGCAACCCGGGCCTTCCTGATCCCGGGCGTCCCCTTGTGCCGGTCGAGCATGTCGTCGAGATCCTCCCGCGTTGCATGGGGTTCTGACCTGCCCTCGAAGTCCGGCCTTGGAACGCGAAGCAAGTGGTCGGCGACCACAGTCAGCTCTTCGATGCTCATCTTGCGGGAGCAGTCCAGCCAAGTCCTCACCCGCGAAGTGACCAGCAGCCCGGCATGATTTACGATCTCGTCAGTGAAAAACTGCCCGCGATGTCCCTTCACACCGGGCCGACGCATAATGGCAACGGTGTCAGCTCGCGAGATGTGCAGCAGTGGCTCATCACTGCCCGGGAGGAAGCCCGGAAACTCCCACAGGAGAAAGGCCGAGGCGTGCGAAGCGGCCGCAAACCCAGTGACCAAAGTGTAGGGACGGATACGCGAGGCGAGGTGTGATGCCTCGCTGACATCCGGCACCCGGATTCCCCGGCTTGGCCAGAGCAAGCCATGGTGACGCAGACGTCGTCGGCTGATGCCGGCCTCGACCGCTTCCTGGAACGTGAATGGCAAAGATGCCAGAGGGTCAGGCAGTTGGCTTGGAACCTTCATTCGCCCATCGTGGCAGGCGTGGCGGAATGCCGCAGACGTTATCCAGAGCCTTGCCCGCCCATGCCCAACTAGGTAGCGCTAAGTGTCGTTATGAGGGCTGAAAACGACACTTAGCGCTACCTAGTTGGGTGGGGATGGATGGCAGGCGGGAACTGGTTAGGCGTGTGTGGGGTGGGTGGCGGCGAGCGTGGCCAGGGTGGACACCAGGAGCCGGCGCTCCACCACCTTGATGCGCTCGTGGAGGGTTTCCTCGGTGTCGGACTCCTCGATGGCGACGGCCTCCTGGGCGATGATGGGCCCGGTGTCCACGCCGGCGTCGGCCCAGTGCACGGTGCAGCCGGTGACCTTCACGCCGTACGCCATCGCGTCCCGCACGCCGTGGGCGCCCGGGAAGGCCGGGAGCAGTGCAGGATGGGTGTTGAGGTATTTGCCGTTGAAGGCGTCAATAAACTCAGGGCTGACAATCCGCATGAAACCGGAGGAGACCACCACATCCGGTTCGAATGCCGCCACGGCCTCGGTCAGCGCAGCATTCCACTCTGCCCGGTCCGGGTAGGCCTTGAAGTCGACCACAAACGTGGGAATCCCTGCTGCTGCGGACCGTTCCACCCCGAAGGTACCCGGCCGGTCGGCACCCACTGCGGCGATTTCAACGTCCAGTTCCCCTGCTTGAACCGCGTCTATAACTGCCTGAAGATTGGACCCGGTTCCGGAAACGAGGACTACGATGCGCATGGCACAAGCTTATGGGCAGGCTCGCGTAGGCTGGAAAACATGAACAGCACACCGGAACCGGCGGGGCGGCAGCGCACAAGACAGCCGCTCAACGAGGCAGCAAAGGCCTCGCTCGGCAAAACCCACACCCTGTTCCGGATCTTCGTGGTGACGGTGCTGGGCGCCTTCTTCGTCTACCAGCTGGACGTCAGCTACCTCTGGCTTACCGGAGTCCTGACAGCCGCCAGCATCGCCCTCGGTGTGGTGTTGCTGGTCCGGGCCGCCCGGCTGAAGGAGTCCCGCCTTGTCCTTATCGGCACCATTTCGGGGCTGGTGGTGTCAGCGATCATGGTGCTGCTGATCCTGGTCACAGCACTGTTCTTCGACGAGGTGCGCGAGTACCAGGCGTGTGTTGGCCGGGCGCTGACGGACCAGGCACAGTCGGCATGCCGGGTGCAGCTGGAAGGATCGCTGCCCTCACAGCTCCCCTAAGGGCCGGCCCCTCCCCTGCAGGCGGCAGCGCCCAAAACTACCGGACCAGTTCGGCGTCGGCTTCCTTTGCCGCCTGCTCCCGTTCCAGCCATGGCCCCGCTGCGTAGCCAATCACGACGCCGGCGCCCACCTCCGCCGCCACCCAGACTCCCGTCCAGAACGGGTCGGGACCGATGTCCGTGAGGCGCCCGATTCCTGCCGAGCCCCGTGCCAGCCAGGCCAGACCGGCGGTCAGGAGCCCTGCAGCCAGCCCACACAGCACGCCCAGCACCAGCGTCGAAACGGTAGCTGTGAACCAGCGTGCGCGGACCTTGATGGCAAGCCACTCGTCGAAATGGTTTTCCCCTTCGCGGAGGAACCACCAGCCCGCCAGCACCCCGGCTAGAACCGGAACGATCAGGGCAACGAAGGCGTAATCCAGGGGTCCGGACGGGATGGCAGCCAGCACCGGAATGGAAGGCAGCGGGCCGACAGCAGTGCCGAGCGGGCCCGCGTGGGAACCGAGGCCCAGCGCGAAGCCGGAGCCGGATGACCAAGCCAACGCAAAGACGACCAGGTTGGGCAGGAAGCCCAGTTGCCCAACGGTGAGGGCGGCACCTCCCACTGCACCGGCGTCGAGCGCTTCATAAACCGCAACCACCAGGTTCCAGTGGATGAACAGGTCTACAGCCAGCAGCAACGCGGCCAGCGCCAGTGCTGACAGCACCGCCACAAAACCGGCTGTCGCGGCGGAGGCGAGGTAGGACCCTGCCCAGCGCGAATGCTGGCTCGTGCGGGAAATCCAGTCCACGGCGTCGACGCCGATCAGCCGGCTCCAGGACCCTGCCTCACGGCGGACGCCGATCACCATGCCGAGGGCATAGGGAATGAGCGGGACGAACATCGCGTGCCAGGGATTAATGGCGACGTCGGGCGTGCGGCAGATGAAGCCTGTTGCAGCTCCGAAGGCGGAATACACCAGCCAGGAACCGAGGAGTGCTTGCCACAGCTGGTCCGTGTAGGAGGCCCGGGCCAGCCGGCGCCCGGCGCGCCAGGCGAGCAGGAACGGGATCATGGTCAAGCCAAGCGGAAAGAGCGTGAGCAGCCCGGAGCCGGAGTTGGCGGCGTCGGGCCCGACAGCAATGAGTTCCAGTGGCACCCCGTGGACCAGCAGCCAGGACTGCCCGGCCAGGCGGGCAAGAAAATCAACGGCACCGTCCTGGAACCCGGCCGTAGCCCAGACCGCAACTATCGGAGCAAGCACCACCAGTGCCGAGATGATGGCTGCCTGGGCCGTTTCGAGGGCACCCTGCAGCCACAAGGGCATGGGAAGGCCACGGTCTCCGGTCTGATCAGCGCGCAGTTTCATCGTTTTCCATGGTGTCACGGCGGCGCCGCCCGGCCCGGGACCGACAGGCGCCAACCCGGAGCCATACCTTCGATGAGTCTTGCACCGGCGCTTTTCACCTGCGGCCGCCGTAAAATTTAACCGTCCACAATTAGTGGTTGGAGGCAAGTATGACTACCGCATCCCACCATGCACACGGAGTTCACTTTGGACGGGCAGACGTCCAGAACGTGGGCATGGGTGTGGGAATTGTTCTTATGCTGGTGGGAGTCCTGGGCTTCATCCCCGGCGTCACCACACAATACAGCGAACTGATGTTCCTCGGACCGGCTTCGCACGCGATGTTCCTTGGGCTGTTCCAGGTGTCCATGCTGCTGAACATTTTGCAACTGGCCATCGGCGCCACCGGCTGGGCTATGTCCCGCACAGAACATGGAGCCCGGAACTTCCTCCTGGGAGCAGGCGCGCTGTACATCGTCCTGGCTATCTTCGGGCTCATTGTCGGAGTGGATTCAGCGGCGAATTTCCTGTCGCTGAACATGATGGACAACTGGACGCACCTGGTGCTGGGCATCGTGATGATTGTTGCTGGCTGGCTGTTCTCGCGGAATACAACCGCGGACAGGACATAACCCGGAATCCGTAAACCCGGGAAACAGGAGCCGCGAATGAGAGAAGAACCCTAAGTTCTGAAGATATTCGTCCTACTGGCTGGTGCAGTCGCCGCTTTCAGTGCGGCTGCACCAGCATCTCCGCGGCCGGCTTGCACCAGCAGCAGGCCGGCCCGGCAAAATGAGAAAGTTCCGCATGCACAACGACGCCGGGAGCCCCCAAGTGGACTCCCGGCGTCGGTCGCTGTGCGGGTGCGTCAGCGCCGGTCCGTTCAACGGCGCTTCAACAGAAGGCCAGCGGCATGTGTCAGCGGCGCTGGCCGCGGTCGATGCCGTCGCCGTCGGCCTCGATGTGTTCCTTGCGGACTTCCTCGTTGACCGTCACGTTTTCCTGGACAACGTCCTTGTCCAGGCGTACGCGTTCCACCGGAACCGCTTCCTTCTGCACCACGGGGCGTTCCTCATGCAGGATCACCTCGTGTTCTTCTTCACTGATGTCCGGGCCATCAAGGGCGGCGCCGCGGTTGGCGTCCGTGATCGGCTCCCGCTCCAAACGGACCTCTTCACGCTGCACGGGCACCGTCTTGGTGACGTTTTCCGTGGTGACGTACTTGCGAAGCCTGGCCCTACCGGCAGCTTCACGCTCGGTGCCGACGCGAAGCTGTTCCTCCGAGCGGGTCATGGCGTCATCGGTGGTCGGACCAGAGGTGTCGTGGCCCACGGTGTCGCGGTCAGAAGCGTAGCCCGCGGTGCCGGTGCCGGATGCGTAACCGGAGGTACCGGCATTGGGGGTGCCGGCGTTCAGGTCGGCGTCGCCCTGCAGGTCTACATCGCCGCGCGTGTCATAATCCCCGGTGTCACCGCGGGTATCGGAGTACGTGCGCGCGCCGCGGTCGTAGTAGGTGTACAGACGGTCCTCTTCCTCCGGGGTGAGGTGTCCGTCGACGTCGACGCGGGGGGCGTCCTTGACGTGGTCCTTGCTGTACGGCACCACCAGGTCGTCGCCCTGGGTGTGGGCGCCCTCAACGGGGACAAAGGACTGGGACGTGCCAAAAAGGCCCGTTTTGACGGTGACCCACGTGGGCTCACCTGTGTCGTCGTCTGCGTACAGCTGACCAATCGAGCCGATCTTCTCGCCATCGGAACCGACGACGTTGCCTCCCTTGTTGAGCAGGCTTTCAATATTTTCCCGGTTGAGCATGACGTCTCCTTGGATGTGTCGTTGCGCTGGGCATTAGCTAGCAATTGGATGTCCCGGCACCGGTTGAACCGGCACTCGGCCTCCGCCCCCTCTGCTGAAGGCTCTCCGCTAGCTCCCCCATACCGTAAGCATGCTTAGCATCAAAAGGGAAGTCTACTTAGTAATTTTTCTCATGACGGATCCTCGGAACATGCGTTGACGAGCCACTTTGTCCGGAAAAAATTTCTGCCTCTAGAGGAGCGACACGTGCCGGTGCTCGACGCCCAGAAGGGAGGCGGCAGCCTTGATGTCGGCAGCCCGGCGGCCAAGGCACAAGGCCCAGTGGTGGCCGGTTCCGGTCTGGCTCCACCGGTCGACCCAGAGGCCGGGGTCGCCACCAAAATCCACGCGCGAAGTGGTGTTGCCAATGGCCAGCAGCGGGCCCGGCACCACTGTCCCTTCCGACGTCACGAAGACGTAGCTGCCGTCGGGGTCCTGGCCAAGACCCAGAGTGGTGACCGGTCCGGGCTGGACGTCGAACTCCACTGAAACTCCCCAACCGCGCTTGCCGTGATAGACGCCAAGGCCGCGCAAAAGTGGATCTTTGGAAGAGACGGCCAGGTGGGCCGGGCCGTCATGCCCCATCTCCACCACGTTGTCGAAAAAGTTCAGCGCCTGGATTTCCGTAAACGAACCGCCGGCGCCGATGGCCTGGGCAGCAAGCATGGCGATTGAAGTCCGCAGCTCGTACTCCCCCGCCATGGGAATGCCGCGCGCCGTAAGGATGGAGGAGCCCAGGATCATCCCGGCGCCCAGCCGCTCGTGCTGTTCTCCTGCCAGCCCGCGGTGGTAGTACGCCACCGAGTCCAGGTCGAAGTCCTCCACCAACCGGTCCAGGCCCACGGAAACCCTGGCGCCCCAGGCGAAGTCGTCGTCGTTGACCGACTCATCGAGCACAAACAGCTCCCGCGCCAGGTCAAGCCGTTCGGACACCTCGGCGTCGGTGACAGCCTTCACGCGCTCACGCAGGTCATCGAACTCGAGCACTTCAACGTGGGAACCGAATGTAGTGGAAACCGTGGTCAGGTCGGTAGCGACGTCCAGCATGCCCGGATAGAGGTGGCCCATCAGGCCGTGCCGCGCGTTCCGGAGCCTCGCGCGAACACCGGCGGCGTGCACCCACTGTTCAATCCGTTCCCAGGCGGATTCCTGCTTCAAATGCCCGGAGACGGACCGGAAGTCGATTCCCGCCCGGCGGAAGACGTTCGCTACCTCCGGGACCGGGCATTGGCCGCAGTAGGCGAGCCAGGCGCCCGTATCGAAGTTCGCGTGGTCCATCGCTTCCGTGGGCTGGAGGTCGACCACCAGTACCGGACTTCCGGAGCGCTGGGCCACCGGCAGGACCATCGAGGAAGTCAGGTAGGTGGCGAGGAAGATGACGATCAGGTCGCAGTCAGCCTGGCGAAGCTTTTCCCCTGCCTTAACGGCCTGGGTGGCATCGGAGATGAAGCCTGCGTCCACCACCTCCGCGTCCAGCTCCTTGAAGCGCGCCGTGACGTAGCGGGCTGACTCCTCCAGCTGCGGCAGGAGTCCGGGGAACTGGGGCCAGTAGGCTCCCAGTCCTCCCGAGACCAGTCCGATCCGCGTGGGCCGCCGTCGATGGGGCTCCAGTAAGGCAGCAGCGTTCTTATTGGTGGGCGGCATAACAACCTTCGATTCCGCTGGCTGAGAGCAGCGCGGGGCACGGAAGACCGGGCGGCTGGAGGAGCCCGCCCGGCCTGCGCACCAACACGCTAGAAGTTGTACTGGTCGATGTTCTGTGCGTTGAAGACGGTTGGCGGACCAACAATGACCACGCCGCCTTCTTCAATGGTCCGGTCCCCCAACTCCCCTGCAGTGAACGTGTCACCGGGAGCGCCGGTGATCTTTCCCTCCACAAGTGCCTTACCGGCGAACGCAGCGACGTATCCGAGCTGGGCGGGATCCCAGAGGGCGAACTCCTTTACGGTGCCGTCCTTGACGAACGGCCGCATCTCGTTGGGCAATCCCAGTCCGGTCAGCGCAACCTTGCCCTTGTAGGCCGAGGTGGAGAGGTACCGGGCGGTCGCGGCGATACCCACTGTTGTGGGCGAAATGATGCCCTTCAGGTTCGGGTGCGCCTGCAGCAGGCCCTGGGCTTCCTGGAACGACTTGGTGTCATCGTCGTCGCCGTAGACCTTCGCCACCAGCTTGATGTCCTTGTAGGCCGGGTTGGACGCCAGGTCCTCCTCCATGAACTTGATCCATTCGTTCTGGTTGGTGGCGTTTGCCGTGGCGGACAGGATGGCGATTTCACCCGAACCGCCGATCTGGTCCGCGATCAGCTTCGTCTGGATCAGGGCCACTTCCTTGGCCACCACCTGGCTGATGAACACATCACGGCAGTCTGGGTTGGCGTCCGAGTCGAAAGCAACGATCTTGGCACCGGCGGAACGGGCCTCGCCCAAAGCCGTGCAGACGGCGTCGGGATCGTTGGCGGCGATGACGATGACGTTGGTCCCCGCCTGGGTTTCGGCGTTGATGAATGAGACCTGGCTGGACGCCGACGCTTCCAGGGGGCCAACCACCTGGGAGGAGGCGAACCCGGCTTCCTGGGCGCCGTCCTTTCCGCCGCCGAGGACAACGTCGGTGTAGGGGTTGTTCAGCTGTTTAGGGATAAACGTGATTTTCTGTTCTTCAACGGCGGCGGAGGTCTCGCCCGTTGTTCCCGTTCCGCCGCTGCACGCCGTCAGGGCCAGCGCCGTGGCTGCCGTGATGGCCACCAGTGGAGCGAAGTGTGCGCGCCTGCCGGTGCTTTTTCGGTTCAACATCATTGTTTTTCCTTTTCCCTTGGGTGGTCGGTTTAGGCTGCGCTCCGGTTGAAGCTCTGCCGGACCCGCCGGGTGTGCCGCCATTCCCGGACGGCAGCGCCGATGCTGGGTGCCACCACCGAGAAAATGAGCAGCAGGCCAGTCACGGTAATGAGGACGACGTCGGACACCCTCCCCAGGCGCAGGGCATAGTTCAGGCTGCCAATCAGCAGCACGCCGGCAACCACACCCGGAATGGTGCCCTTGCCGCCGAAGATCGAAACACCGCCGAGGAGCACAGCAGCAATGACGGCCAACTCCAGGCCGGAGGCGTTATCGCTCCGGGCACTGGTGTAGCGCAGCGTCCAGTAGATGCCGGCCAAGGCTGACACCGCGCCGGAGGCCACATAGAGCCAGAATTTGCTCCGCGCCACGTTGATGCCCACGAAGTTGGCGGCCTCCTTGCTGTAGCCCATCGCGTACAGCCCGCGGCCAAAAGGCGTGAAATGAAGCAGCACGCCGAAGAACACCATGATGAGTACGACGCCGATCATCACCGTGGGGATGCCGGTGCCGCCAAGCTTGGAGGTAAAGAAGGCCGTCAGCGGCTTGGGGAAGTTGGCTACCGCGTTGTCCCCGATGACCACCAGGGCAAGGCCCCGGAAGAGGGCCAGTGTTCCGATGGTGACCGCCAACGAGGGCAAGCCAAGGACAGCAATGAGGAAGCCGTTGAACATGCCGGCCCCTATTCCCGCCAGCAGGCAAAGGGCCAGCACCAGCCAGATGTCCAGCCCGGCCGCCCAGAGCACGCCCATCAACGCGCTGGTCAACCCGGCGATGCTCGCCACCGACAGGTCGATTTCTCCGGTGACGATGATGAGCGTCATTGGCATCGCTATCAGCAGGACGGGGATGACATCCAGGAGCAGGAAGCCCGTGGTCACCGGCGAAGCAAAGCGCGGGATGGCGATAGCGGCGTACATCAGGAACGCCAGCAGGACGTAGATGGTGATGGCGTCACGGCTGGCCAGGATGCGGGCAGCACCCGTTTTTCCTTTTGGCTCCGTGGCCAGCGGCTTGGTGCTGTCGGCGACCGGCACTGCTGTGGGAGTGCTGCTGGGAGTGGTGGTCTCAGACATTCCGGGCCTCGCTTATCCGCAGTTTCCGGGCCGTCCGCAGGCTGGCCAGGCGGTCGATGACGATGGCCGTCAGGATCAGGATGCCCACGATGGCCTGCTGCCAGAACTTGTCCACCCGAAGAGCGGTCAGGGAACTGGTGATGGTGGTCAGGAGCAGGGCTCCGAGGGCTGCACCGGCCACCGTCCCGCTGCCGCCGAAGATCGCCACTCCGCCTACCACCGCCGCAGCCACCACGTCGAGTTCCATCCCGGTCCCGGTGGTGGCGCCGACTGAGTTGAAGCGGCTGGCGTAGAGCACTCCGGCCAGGCCGGCGAGGGCTCCGTTGGCGAGGAAGGCAAGGAACACGCGTTTGGACACTTTGATGCCCAGGACCTTCGCCGCTTCCGGGTCCGATCCGATGGCATACAGGTCCCGGCCGGGGCGAGTGCCCGCCATATAGACCGCAACCGCCGCGACCACCGCAATGGCCAGCAGGGTGATGATGGGGAAGCCCAGAACCGTGTCCACGGACAGCGCGCCGAATGCCTCCGGCCGGTCCCCCGCGAAGTACTGCTTGCCGCCGGCCCACGCGTTGTTCAGTCCGCGGAACACGTAGAGGGTGCCCAGGGTGATGACCAGCGCCGGCACCTTGGCCACAGTGACCAGGAACCCGTTCACCATTCCGAGCAGGGCGCCGAAGGCCATGCCAACGAGCAGGACCGCAAGGATGGGAAGGTCAGGCATTGCGGCGAAAATCGAGCCGGTGCCGAATGCAACCAGCCCCAGCATGGAGCCGACGGACAGATCGATGTTCCGCGTGATGATGAGCAGGGTTTGCCCGGCCGCAAGGATAACGATGATGGTGGCGTTGAGGAGCAGGTCCTTGACTCCCTGCGGTGACAGGAACAGCGGATTGTTGAGGAAGGTGATGAGCACCAGCAGTGCCAGTGCAATCAGGACGGGAAGTTCACGCAGGCGCAGCAGCGAACCGAACCCACCGCTGCCGCCGCCGGCGCGGGCTGCCGTCGTGCTTTTTTCCCCGTGTCTCAGGGTGGAACTCATTCCGTAACTCCTGTCGAGGAGGTGGCCGCGTGCATCACGGATTCCGGATCCGCATCCGCTCTGTCTAGCTGGGCGGTAATCCGGCCCTCGCGCATCACGAGGACACGGTCTGCCATGCCCAGGACCTCGGGGAGCTCGGAGGAGATCATCAGGATGGCGATGCCACGGCCGGCCAGGTCGGAGATAAGGCGGTGGACCTCACTCTTGGTGCCCACGTCGATGCCGCGGGTGGGTTCGTCGATGATGAGCAGCTTCGGGTCGGTGGCCAGCCACTTGGCCAGCACCACCTTTTGCTGGTTGCCGCCGGAGAGCGTGGATACGGCGTGCTCCTGGGAGCCGGCCTTCACCTGCAGCCGTTTGCTCCACTCCTTCGCGGCAGCACGCTCCTTGCCGCCGTTGATGAGCCCGGCGGTCACGAATTTGTTCCGCAGGGTGAGCGTTACGTTCCGCGCCACCGACAAGTTCATCACCAGGCCCTGCTTGCGCCGGTCCTCCGGCACAAAGCCCAGGCCGGCGGCGATGGCGGCCTGCGGGCTCCGGGCCTTCAGTGGCTTTCCCTCCACCGAGACCTGTCCCGAATCGTAGTGGTCGATGCCAAACACGGCCCGGGCAACCTCGGTCCGGCCTGCACCCACCAGGCCGGCGAGGGCAACGATTTCACCGGCCCGGACGTGGAAGCTGATGTCACGGAAAACTCCGGACCTGCTGAGCCCGTCAACCTTGAGGACGGTGTGCCCGATGTCCGCCTCGGCCTTGGGGAAGAGGGTTCCGATGTCCCGGCCCACCATTTCCCGCACGATCTTTTCCACCGTGACCTCGGCGGTCCGGTGGGTTGCAATGTAGCGTCCGTCCCGCATCACCGTGATCCGGTCGCAGAGATCGAACACCTCATCGAAGCGGTGGGAAATGAACAGGATTCCGGTCCCTTTGTCCCGCAAGGCGCGGGCTACGGCAAAGAGCCGCTCCACTTCCACACCGCTGAGCGCGGCAGTGGGCTCGTCCATGACCAGCACCCTGGCGTCCAGCGAAATGGCCTTGGCGATCTCGATGATCTGCTGGTCCGCGATGGAAAGCCCCTCCGCCGCGCGGGACGGATCAATGGGGACTCCCAGCCGGCCGAACAGTTCACTGGCCTGCCGCCGCATCTCCGCACGGCTGATCAGCCGCGACCGCCCCTTGGGCTGCCGGCCGATGAAGATGTTTTCTGCCACTGTGAGGTCCGGGAACAGGGTGGGTTCCTGGTAGATCACGGAAATGCCGGCAGCCTTGCTCTCTGCCACACTGCGAAAGTGGACAGGCTCGCCGCTGAGCCGGAAATCCCCGGAGTCGGGGTGATAAAGGCCGGCGAGGATTTTCACGAGGGTAGACTTGCCGGCGCCGTTCTCCCCCACCAGCGCGTGGATCTCCCCGGCGCGGATCTCAACCGTGCCGTCTGCCAGGGCCACCACCGGGCCAAAGGTCTTGGCAGCGCCGGTCAGTGAGAGCACCGGCTCGCCCTGCCTGGTCCCTTGACCGGGCTGCGGCATTTCACTGCGATCTTGCTGCATAAAGGAACCGCGTCTCTGAGGTTTATGCTTCGCCAATGAATCGTTTCACACCATTCACGTGATCTGAATCATAATTCCCGCTGAACAGCACGGTCAATAGAACTGGCGGGCGCCGGAGTATTCGTGATTGATCCGTGTTCAAAAGGTGCGGACCGGCGTTCTGATGTTTCCCAAACCTTTCCCCCGGCGTCACATCCAGTCCCCCGCGCGGCAACGCCGCCCGCCCACCGTGGAAAGGTGAGGATCGCAATTGTCGCTGAATCATTCCTGCCGCTGATGAACGGCGTAACGCATTCCATCCTGCGTGTGCTGGAGCACCTTGAGGACCGGGGCGACGACGTCCTGGTCATCGCGCCCTCCACGCTGGACGGGGAAGCGCCGGACCGCGTCAAGGGCGCGGAGATCCACCGGCTGCCTGCGGTGCCGTTGGCGGGCTATACGAACGTCAGGATAGCGATGGGCGGTGTGTACCGGGTCAAGCGAATCCTTGCCGACTACGCACCGGACGTCGTCCACCTGGCCTCGCCATTCGTCCTCGGCTGGCGGGCTGCCCAGGCGGCCCACCAGTTGGGCATACCCACCGTTGCCATCTACCAGACCGAAGTTCCCAGCTACGCGGCCCGGTACGGTGTGCCGTTCCTGGAGAACTGGGCCTGGAACCGGGTGGAAAACATCCACCTGCTCGCCACCCGCACCCTGGTGCCGTCCACGTTCGCGCTGAACCAGTTGCGCGGCCGCGGCATCCCTCGAGTGGAGATGTGGCGCCGGGGCGTGGACACGGCCCGGTTTTCGCCGGAAAAGCGCGACGACGGGTGGCGGGCCGCCGTCGCTCCCGGGGATGAGCGGATCATCGGCTACGTCGGCCGGCTGGCGGTGGAGAAGCAGGTGGAGGACCTGGCTGCCCTGGCAGGGGTTCCCAACACCAAACTGGTGATTGTGGGCGACGGGCCGCAGCGGGCGGCACTGGAGGAAGCCTTGCCCGCCGCAGTTTTCACCGGGTTCCTGGGCGGCGAGGAACTGGCACGTGCTGTTGCATCCTTTGACCTGTTCGTCCATCCCGGCGAATTCGAGACGTTCTGCCAGACCATCCAGGAGGCCATGGCCTGCGGTGTGCCGGTGGTGGCCACGGGCCGCGGCGGGCCCCTGGACCTGGTGGAGAACTCCCGGACTGGCTGGCTGTATGAACCCGGGGACTTGTCCGGCATGCGCGCCCGCGTCCTGGACCTGATGGGCGATGACGCCAAGCGCCGCGCGTTCGCGGCAGCGGCCCACGCCTCAGTGCAGGACAGGACGTGGCCCACGCTTTGCAGCGAACTGATCCGGCATTACCAATCAGTCATCAGTGGTGGGCCGGTGGTTGCGCCGGGCCCACGCCCACCGGGTTCCCTGGCCGAGCCTGCGAGGTTGGGGCCCGGGTGGGGACAGTGAAAATTTCCGTGATCGGGTGCGGCTACCTCGGTGCAGTGCACGCCGCCACGCTGGCGTCCATGGGCCACACTGTGGTGGGCGTCGACGTCGACCCCGGCAAGGTGGAGCAGCTGGCACGCGGCGCGGCCCCCTTCCACGAACCCGGGCTGGACGAACTGCTGCAGGACGGGCTGGCGAACGGCAGGCTCACCTTTGCCACAACTGCGGCTGCCGCCAAGGGCGCGCAGGTGCACTTCCTGTGCGTGGGCACGCCCCAACACAAAACGTCCGACGCCGCCGACCTCACCTACCTGGTCTCCGCCGCGGAGGCGCTGCTGCCGCACCTCGCGGCGGGCGCCGTCGTCGTCGGAAAATCCACGGTGCCGGTGGGCACTGTGGACATGCTTCGCGGCCTGCTGGCCGCCCGGCCCGATGTGCTGCTGGGCTGGAACCCCGAGTTCCTGAGGCAAGGCACCGCGGTGAAGGACTCGTTGGTGCCGGACCGGCTGGTTTACGGCGTGGAAGGCGGACGCACCGCCGCGTTCAACCTCCGGACCGGGGCGCCGCTGGGCGTGACGGCCGCCCTGGACGCCGTGTACGAGCCGCTGCTCGCCGCCGGGATTCCGCGCCTGGTCTGCAACTTCGCCACCGCGGAACTCATCAAGTCGGCGGCGAACGCCTACCTGGCCACCAAAGTCAGCTTCATCAACGCCATGGCCGAGCTATGCGACGCTTCGGGAGCGGACGTGGCGGAACTTAGCGAGGCAATGGGGATGGACCCGCGGATCGGCGGGCGGTACCTGCACGCCGGGCTGGGTTTCGGCGGCGGCTGCCTGCCCAAGGACATCCGCAGCTTCCGGTCCCAGGCATCAGCCCTCGGCGTCGCTGCCGTGGACGACTGGATGCGGCTGGTTGATACGGTGAACCTGGGCCAGCGCGGGCGTGCCGTCTCCCTTGCCGCTGAGCTTTGCGGCGGCAACCTTCCAGGGCGCTCCCTTACCGTGCTGGGTGCGTCCTTCAAACCGGACACGGACGACATCCGGGATTCCCCCGCCCTTGACGTTGCCGACCGTCTCGCGGCTGCCGGTGCGCATGTGACGGTCACGGATCCCAAGGCAGTGAACCACGCCTGGCGCCGCTATCCCCGCCTCCGGTTTGAGGCCTCCACGGAACGGGCGCTCGAGGGCGCCGAGCTGGTACTGCTCCTCACCGAGTGGGACGAATACCGCCGCCTTTCCCCGGCCGTCGCGGGCGGGCTGGTACGACGGCGGGTGGTGCTGGACGCGCGGAACGCCTTGGACGCTGCCGCCTGGCAGGCGGAAGGCTGGCTGGTACGCGGCCTTGGGACAGGAAGCACGGAAGATCAGGCGTTGGAGAGGGCACTCCCCCGGGCCTAGCTCAGAAAGGAGGCACGTCTCAGGGGGGAGGCTCAGTTCAGGAGGCCGAGCTCGGCGAAGGCGAGCGCCACGCCGTTTCCGGATGGACCGGCGGTAATGCGGTCAGCAACCGCCAGCACAGCTGGGTGCCCGCCTTCCACTGCGATTCCCACAGCGGCGTACTCAAGCATCTCAATGTCGTTGGCGCTGTCTCCGATGGCCACGATGTCCGCACGGTCCAGGCCGAGGTGCGCCTCCACCACCTGGATGCCTACCGCCTTGTGCGTTCCGGCCATAAAGATCTCACCGGCCCTGTCGCCCAGGGCGGAAAGGGAACTGGGGATCAGTCCAACCTGGGGCCCCAGCCCGTCCACCAGCTGCTGCAGCGGCACCGGCGAATCGAAGCATGATATTTTGGCGTACGACGTGGTGCGCAGGTTGTCGCTGTACTGCATCGGGCCCAGGATGTCCTCGAGGGGATCAACATCAGTGCTGAGGATTCCGTCGTGCTGTGGGCGTCCGGCGAAGATAGGTCCAAGCACCTCCCTCAGCCTCTGGTCCACGCCGGTGCGGCCGTGCAAGGCCTCGGGTGCTTCCAGGATGTAGGCGGCGTCATGGGCGTCCAGCGTCTCCACAATCCTGGCGGCCAGCTCCGGTTCGAACCGCGTGTCCTTCAGAACTTCTCCCCCGCACTCCACCCGCGCGCCGGCTCCGGTGATGCTGCCGTCGAAACCGGCTTCCAGGATATGGCCGGGGACCATGGACAGCGGCCGCCCGGTGCAGACAAAGACCAGGTGTCCGAGCCGACGGGCGGTGCGGACGGCCTCCACATGGGCTTCCGGGGCCAAACCGTGGTCAGCGTAAGTGCCGTCGATATCGAGGAAGATGGCGCGTGGGCGGACGATCTGCTGGCTGGACATGCCGGAACTCCTAGCTGGATGGCGGGACAGTCAACTCTATCGAAGAGCGTTCACGCCCGCGGGATCGCTGATTTCGCTGCTGCCCCCACAGCCCTGCCAAGAAGCTGCGTTCCCACCGCCCAAACTGACAGCCATCCCGTAATAAACAAGCCTTGAAGTGTAGTAAGCACACTGCTTGAATTATGGAACCGGAAATGGGGGCCCGGCACAACTTAACTGATTAAGGAGTGACAACATGGGTATTCTAGGATTTCTCATTTTGGGCCTGATTGCCGGAGCTATTGCAAAGGCCATCCTGCCGGGCCGTCAGGGCGGAGGATGGGTGATGACCCTGGTCCTCGGGGTTGTCGGCGCTATTCTGGGCGGCTGGATCGGCTCCCTGATTTTCGGTGGCGGACTGGCTGAATTCTTCGATATCCGCACATGGCTGCTGGCCATTCTTGGGTCGATTATCGTGCTGCTTGTTTACGGTGCAGTCACCAACCGCAGCCATCGCCGGGTGTAGCCGCCAACCAAATTCTGTAAGGGCAAGCGCCGTTCTCCGCATGCGGAGGGCGGCGCTTTTGCTTGCCCGCTCGCCCCGACCGGTTCCCGGTTCCCGGTTCCCGGAAACTGCTTCCGCTGGACCCATCAATTTTCTGCATCCGCACTTTATGATGTGCGAGGGGGTGGTGACATGGCTGATTCTCGAAGCCACAGCAAGAGTTTCACAGCACAACGGTTTGGGGCAGTGCTGGACGCCAGCCCCGACGCACTCCTCGCATTGGCACCCGACGGCACCATTACCATGGCCAACGCCGCCGCCGAGAGGCTTTTCGGGGCCAGTTGCGAAGAATTGACGGGCCGGAACCACCAGGCGCTGCTTGCGGAGGGCTTCCGCGACGAGGTGGACCAACTCTTCCAGCAGCTCCTCACGCAGCCCGGGAAATACCCCCAGCCGCGGGAGGTTTACGGGGTGCACAGCAGCGGGACCGAGTTTTCGGCGGAGGTAGCCGCATCACTGGTCCCGGACCTCGCCGCCAATGGCCGCGGCGGCAGCCAAACGGCACCACAGCTGCTGTTGTCCGTCCGCGGTACGGCGCACCGGAAGGCAGCGAACGAGGACCTGCGCGAGGCTATGTCCCTGCTCGCTGCAACCCTGGAGTCCACGGCAGACGGCATTTTGGTTATGAGTGCCGAGGGCCGCGTGGCCGGTTTCAATGACCAGTTCCTCCGAATGTGGGGCATCCCGCCGGACCTGCTGGACGGTGACAGTGAACAACCGATTATGCGGCTCGTTGTTGCCCAGGTAGTAGATCCCATCGCTTTTATGGGCCGGGTCAACGAGTTGGAGGACAACCCTGCAGCTGAAAGCCACGACGTGGTGGACTTTAAGGACGGCCGCACCTTCGAGCGGTATTCGCGCCCGCAGCGCGTGGGCGACAACATCGTTGGCCGGGTGTGGAGTTTCCGGGACGTTACTCCGCGACGGAAGGCCCAGGAGCAGGCGCACCAGGCGATGCTCGACCTCGCCGCCCAGGCGGAGAAACTGCGCACCATGGCATTCCAGGATCCGTTGACCGGACTCGCCAACAGGGCCGTCTTTAATGACGGACTGGTGGACGCACTGAC
This sequence comes from Arthrobacter sp. Hb9-2, assembly GCF_059091165.1. Classification (NCBI taxonomy): domain Bacteria; kingdom Bacillati; phylum Actinomycetota; class Actinomycetes; order Micrococcales; family Micrococcaceae; genus Arthrobacter; species Arthrobacter sp. Hb9-2. The sequence continues at coordinate 172,341 of NZ_JBNHGJ010000003.1, forward strand.
AGAGCCGCGGTTGAAGGCAGTGGATGTCCTCCTTCTGGACCTGGACGATTTCAAGGAAGTCAACGACATTCTGGGGCACCAGGCCGGCGACGACATGCTGATCGAGGTGGCCCGCCGGCTGCGTGGTTGCGTGCCCACCGCCGATGTGGTGGCCCGGCTCGGGGGCGATGAGTTTGTGGTGCTGCTGACTGCCTGCCCGGACGCGGATGCGATTGCTGCCTGCATTGTCCGGTGCCTGCACGTGCCCGTGACCATCAACGGCACTGTGCTTCGGCCCAGCCTTAGCCTGGGGCTGGCGTCACTGGGCCGGGAAAGCGTAGGAGCGTCCGAGCTGCTGCGGCACGCGGATATCGCCATGTACGCTGCCAAGGCTGCCGGCAAAAACCGCTTCCTGAGGTTCCACCCGGACATGATGGCGGCCCTGGTGCAAAGGACGGACATGGAAAGCGGGTTGCAGTTGGCCGTGGCACGGGGGGAAATCTCGGTGGACTTCCAGCCGATTGTCTCGCACCGCATGGGCCAGGTTGTTAAGTTCGAGGCGCTGGCCAGGTGGAACCGGGGCGGCGAGCGCGTCCCGCCGTCGGTATTCATCCCCTTGGCTGAACGCACCGGGCTGATCAGCGAGATCGGCGCGGAGGTGATGGCCCTCGGCATGGTGCAGTTGGCGTCCTGGCTCAGCGAGGACCCGTCCCGCTCCCTGTCCGTGAACGTTTCAGGCGTCCAACTGCAGGAACCGGATTTCGCCGAGCAGGTGCTCCGCCTCGCCGACGCCAGCGGAGTGGCCCCATACCAGCTGGTGCTGGAGGTAACTGAGAGTGTGTTTTTCGACGCCGACTGCAGCCTGATTAGACAGCTCAGCACACTGCGGGATGCCGGAGCCCGGGTTGCTTTGGACGACTTCGGGACCGGTTATTCCTCGCTGGGCAGGCTGCAGGACCTGCCGGTGGACACGGTGAAAATCGACAAGACGTTTATCTCGATGGTCCGCACGGGCGCCGAACGGCTGCCCATCCTCAGTTCGATGATCAATATGGCGCACAGCCTGGGGCTGACAGTGACGGCCGAAGGCGTGGAGACGCCTGCCCAGGCTGACTACCTGGCCGCGCTGGAGTGCGATTCGATGCAGGGGTACCTGTTCTCATTGCCGGAACCCGGCGAGCGGCTGGAGTATGCCCTGCACCACGCGGAAGAGGCACTCAACGCTCTCAAGGCCCGGTAGGGCGCATCAACCGAAGTACGGCGTTACGCGGCCTGCTTGCGTCCGGCCTGCTTGACGCTCTTCTTCGGTCCAGCGGGTGCCGTATTCTGGCCGGGCCGCGGCGCGGCGGCGGGTGCCGCTTGCTGGGATGCGGCCTGCTGGGATGCTGCCCGCTGGTCCGGCATCGGCTCACTGTGCGCTGCTTCCGCGGTGTGGGCTTCTTCAACTGCATAAGTTTCTTCAACGGCGTACGCTTCTTCAGCCGCGTAGGCTGCTTCGGCGGCCCGGTTGCGCTTCCACCGCCGGACCAAATCGGTCGCGGCCAGGACGCCGGCCAGCGGGGTGAGCACTGCCGCACCGTAGACGAACAAGATCCAGGTCAGGGTGGTCAGCGGGGGCTGGTTGTTGTGCAGGAGCGACAGGCCGCCCAAGAGCCCAACGGCCCAGAAAAGGACCACTGCGGCGAGTACCGCGGCGGCCGGGAAATACTGGTTGGACACGATTTTTTTCAGGGTTTCCATGCACTTCCTCCTGCCTGGCCGGGGCACGGCAACAGCCGCTCAACACCAGTATGAGGCTGCCGGGCCGTGAATTCCGGCAACACGCAGGCGGTGGTGATGAACCTAACGCCAGGGCCGCCTTAGAGTTCCGCCGGCGGTTCAGCGGGCAGCCCCCTTCCCTGCCGCGGATGCAGCTAATACGGTGGACCTGTCCGGCCACCTGGAGCCGGCTTGCCCATACCAATGGTGCCAACCTGGAGGTTCCCATGCGTAAAGTCACAGCCGGTCTGTTCCATTCCGTGGACGGCGTGGTGTCGGATCCTTACAAGTTCCAGTTCGACAGCTTTGATGATGAACTCGGCGTGGGCCTGACCCGGATGATGGAAACTGTGGACTCCGTGGTGCTGGGCCGTGTGAGCTACCAGGAATGGGCGGGCTACTGGCCCAACGCCTCCGTGGACGAGGACTTTGCAGGCTTCATCAATCCCGTGGAGAAGTTTGTGGCTTCCCGGACGCTGAAGGAACCGCTGGAGTGGCAGAATTCGCAGCTGATGGACGCCCCGCTGGAAGAGTTCGTGGCCAAGTTAAAGGCGCGCGACGGCGGTGAGATCGCCGTGTGCGGCAGCATCTCGGTCACGCGGCAGCTGTTATTCGCCGGGCTGCTGGATTCCCTCACACTGATGACGCACCCCGTGGTGGCCGGCAGCGGCCGCCGCCTCTTCGAGGACGGCGACCCGATGACCCGGTTGGTGCTGCAGGACCAGTACCGGACCAGCAAGGGCAACGTGATCAGCGTTTACGGGCGGCTTGAGGGCTAAGCGCCCCGGATGGCAGCTGCGACGGCGGCAATATCGCCGGGCGTCGTCCGGCAGCAACCACCGATGATGCGGGCACCGGCTCCACGCCATGCTGCGGTCCCCGCGGCGATGCTGCGTGGCTGGGCAACGTTGCCTGCGGCGGGACCGGACCCGGTGCTTCCCGTTGTTGCGGCAGGTGCCCAGGTTTTCGTGACGGCATCGTAGGTCTCGCCGGAGTTGGGATACGCCAGCAACGGCTTGTCAGTGGCCTGGCGCAGCGCTGCGAGCGCAGGCGTCACAAGCTGCAGCGGCACGCAGTTCACGCCGATCGCGGCAACCAAGGGCTGCGCGCCCAGGAGTCCGGCCACGGCTGTCAGCGAGGTGCCGTCACTGATGTGCCTGCCATCCCGTAGCGAGAAGGAGAACCAGGACTCGACGTCGTACTCCCGGGTGAGTGCAAGCAGCGCCTCAGCCTCGGGAAATGACGGCTGGGTTTCGCATGCGAGGAAGTCCACGCCGGCTTCCACCAATGCGGCAATGCGGGGACGATGGAAGTCCCGGAATTCACCCGGCGTCAGGGCGTAGTCCCCGCGGTATTCGGAGCCGTCGGCAAGGTACGCACCGTACGGGCCGACGGAGCCGGCAATGAGCAATGGTCCGGCGTCGGGGTTAGCGGCAAGGTGCTCCTGGCGGGCTTCGTCCGCCAGCCGCACCGACAACGCCACGAGCTCCAGCGCCTCCTGCTCCCCCATCCCCCGCGCGGCAAACCCCTGGGGCGTGGCCTGGTAGCTGGCGGTCGTTGCAATCCTGGCACCGGCAGCAAAATAGTCGCGGTGGACATCCTTGATCAGGTGCGGCTGCTCGAGCAGGACCTTGGCCGACCACAAGGGATCATCCAGGTTGCAGCCGCGGGCCTCGAGCTCGGTGGCCAGGGCGCCGTCCGCGGGCAGGTACCCGTCGGTTTCCAGCAGGGATGACAGGACCGCATTTGAAGGCATTCAATCATAATACGCATTTTCTTATGCTTGTAATGATTATTTCTTTCTGTCACGATGGCAGGCAACCGTCAGCCCGGCGGGAGGAAAGAGGACAGGCCTTGAACGTTCAACTGCACCCGGTACGCAAGCTGCGCGTGCACTGGCCCATCAGCGGCACCACCTTTGCACAGCTCGCCAAAGGCAAGGCGAGTGCCTTCCGGGACGATCCGGGCATCGCCCATCTGCTCCAGGCCCTGACGCAGTTCCGGGAGCTGGGCGACTTTGGCAACTACAAGCACGTGTTCGAATCCGGCCTGGGTTTCGAAGGGTTCACGACGGCCGAGGGCGCCAACCCCACGCTGGGACGCGTAGGCGAGCAGACCCTGTCGCCAACCTTCGTATTCACCACCTACTTTGATGCCTCGCTGGAGGACGCCGCCGTCGAACGCTTTATGCGCCAGATCGTGGAGATCCACCCTTGGGAAGTGCCTGTCATCGAACTCACCGGACCCATCAGCGTTTCCAGCAGTGCACTGGTGCCCCAAGGAGCTGCTGCATCATGACAGACGCCGCCACCGTTTCCCTCTGGGAGAGCCTGCACTCAGTCCTCGCGGGCAGGCAATTTGTCGACCTGACGCACGCCTTCCACCCCGGCCAGCCACACTTCGGGGCCTTCCCGGATGAGGAACGCGAAGCACTCTTCGACCTCGAGAAGGGTGACGGGTTCACCGCCCACCGGTACACGATCGTTGGCCAGTGGGGAACACACGTGGACCCGCCCTCCCATTTCATCCGCGGCGGCAGGACCCTGGACCAGATCCCGGTGGAAGAGATGATCCTTCCGCTGGTGGTCCTGGACATCACCTCGCGGGTGGCCGGCAACCCTGATGCCACCCCCACCCTGCAGGACGTGCAGGACTGGGAAAGCCGGAACGGTACCATCCCGGCGGGCGCTTTCGTGGCCCTGCGCACCGGCTGGAGCAACCGCTGGCCGGACCCGGACGCCATGGCCAACCGGGACAAGGACGGGTTGAGCCACACGCCAGGCTGGTCCTTCGAGGTGCTGTCCTTCCTGGTCAACGAGCGGTCAGTTGCAGCCGTAGGCCACGAGCAGACGGATACAGACCCCGGCCTCGCCACCTCCCGCCAGGACTTCAGCCTGGAAACCTACGTCCTGGAGCAGGACCGCTGGCAGATTGAACTGTTGGCCAACCTGGACGGGCTTCCGGAATCCGGGGCCGCCGTCATCGCAACCTGGGCCAAGCCGCTGGGCGGCAGCGGTTTCCCGGCGCGGGTGTTTGCCATCTGCTGAACCGGCACGGCACGAGTGCCGGCGCAGTGCCAGGAAAGCCGTCCACTAGACTCGACTCCATGCCTAAAACCTCCAGCATGGGCCGCGGCATCATGGCCGTCCTTGCTGTTGGCGCACGCCACGCAGCGGGACACCCCGGCGGAACAGTGGCTGACGTCGCCTTGGAGCTGGGCAAGGACCGCAGCCAAGTGTCACGCAACCTGCGCAGCGGCGAGCAGGAGGGATTCCTCAGCCGGACCAGCCAGCGCACCTACACCCTGGACTGGTCCATCTTCACCGACGCGCAACTGCTGACGGAACGCCGCTTACACTCCGACGGCGGGACCGCCCTGGACACGCTGGCCCGTGAAAGCGACGAGGCGTGCTTCCTCGGGGTCCTCCATGGCGACAGCACAGTGACCATCGGCGAAAGCGTTCCCCCCAGCAGCAACCTCGTTGGCTCCTGGCTGGGCCGGCCCTACCCCGCCTACTGCAGCGACGCCGGCCAGGCAGTCCTGTGGGAGGCGTCGGAGGCAGAAGTGCGCACCGTGTTCGCGGATGTGGATTTCGTCCGCCACGGCCCGAACACGCCAACCGGCGTGAACGACTTCCTGGCACGCCGCGAAGCCGCCCGCGCACGGGGTTACACAATCGTGGACGAGGAGGCCGAACCGGGCCTCTACTCGCTGGCCGTCCCCATCAGGGACTTCAAGGGCGACGTGGTGGCGGCGCTGCAGATTGTCGGCATCAAGGAGCGGCTGGAGCCTCGCCGGGACGCGTGCGCGGCCGCGCTGGTGGCCCAGGGCAAGTGGCTCGAACAAAGGCTCGGCTACCAGCTGCAGGACTAGGCCCGGAAGGCTCCGAGCCGTTCCGCAGCCTGGCCAAGCACGGCCGCGAAAGAGCGTGCATTGGACCCGATCTGGGCACGGCTTCCCAGCACGCTGAGTGAAGCAATGATTGCGCCGCCCGCGTCCCGCACAGGCACCGCGAGTTCCGCCACCTCGTGCTCAAATTCCTCGACGGCGGCGATGAACCCTGCGGCGTGGTCCCGCGTCATCAGGTCCCACACCTTGTCCGTGGAGTGGGCAGCACCCGGGCCCCCGATGCCGACGTAGTTCACACCGGCCAACAGGGCATCGAGGGCTGAGCGGTCGTGGTCCCACAGCAGGGCCCGGCCGGCACCGGTGCACCAGACGGGAGTCACCATGCCCGGTTTCACAAAGCTTCCGGGAACGGCGTCGTTGCTCGAGCTCCGGAGCATGACCACGCGGTAGCCGTCGCGGACCGAGAGCCGCGCCCGCAGTCCGAGTGAGGCCACCAGCGCCTCGAGTTCGGTTCCAGCGTCCCGGACCCAGCCGGTGTTCAAGGACGCGGCCAGGCTGAAGAAGCGGTTACCGCTCCGGAACGGGCCGCGGTCCACCCGCTCCAGCAGCCCGAGGTCGCACAGTTCCTGGGTCAGCCGGGAGACGCGGCTTTGGTCCATTTCCAGCTCGGCAGCCAGCTGCGAAACACCCAGCAGCTGCCGGCCCCGTTTTTCCCGGTCGGCCACCAGCCGCACAATCCGCAGGCCCTGCGCCATTGATGACGCCTCACCGGACGAATCCACGCTCATTGCCCCTCCCCGCCGAAAACCTCGCCCTATTCTTCCACGGCACCCACCCCGCAAAGGCGCGGCAGGAAGGGCGCCGGAAAGAACGACGGCGGCCGTTCTGGAAGGTGCGTGACGCCGCCAACCCCGGCTGGCGCCGTCGTCCGCTCCCGTTACTTGGCGGACAGTTACGTGGCGGACAGCTACTTGGCAGGCACAGCCTTGCGGCCGTGCCGGAAGTGGAACCAGATGTAGCAGGCGGCCACAAACGGGATGCCGAAGTAGAGCGCGGCGGCCTGGGCGGGGTCCAGGGCGATGCCGATCAGGGAGACCACGCAGAGCGAGAACGCCAGGATGGGCACCAGCGGGAACAGCGGTGCTCTGTAGGCGAGGGCGGACACATCGCCGCCGTTGCGGACGAAGGCGCGGCGGTGGAAGAAGTGCGAGGCGGTGATGGACATCCACACACCCACCACGGCGAAGCCGGCCACCGAGACCAGCACCAGGTAGACCGTTTCCGGGGCAACCACGCTGCTGATCAGCGACGCGACGCCGCCCACCATGCTCACCGAGAGCGCGATCAACGGGATGCCGCCGCGGGTCAGTTTTTTGAAGGCGCGGGGTGCGTGGCCTTCGTCGGCCAAGGAGTAGAGCATCCGGGCGCAGGAGAAGAGGCCGCTGTTGCCGGCGGACAGGAGCGCGGTGATGATCACGAAGTTCATGATGTCGGCGGCGAACGGGAGGCCGATGGCGGAGAAGACTGTCACGAACGGGCTCTCGTCCAGGCCCACCTCGCTGTACGGGATGGTGGCGGCGATGACGGCAATAGCGCCGACGAAGAAGATGAGCAGGCGGATCACGGTGGTGCGCATGGCCTTGGGGATGCTGGTGGCGGGGTCCTTGGTTTCGCCTGCCGCGACGCCGATCAGTTCGGAGCCGGAGAAGGCGTAGAAGACCGCGAGCACCGTGACCAGGACGCCGGTGAAGCCGTTGGGGAACAGGCCGGCCTCGGTGGCGAAGTTCTCGAACAGGAACGGGTGCTCTCCCCCGCCGCTGAGCGGGCGGAAACCGAACAGGGCAGCGCCGCCCAGGACGATAAGGCCGATAATGGCTGCCACCTTCACGATGGCGAACCAAAACTCGGACTCGCCGAAGAACTTGGAGGAGACGGCGTTGAAGCCAAAGAGCACCGCGGCGAAGACCAGGCACCAGATCCAGACGTCGACGTCCGGGAACCACCGCTGCATCAACAATCCGGAGGCGGTGAATTCCGAGCCGATGGCCACCGCCCAGCAGAGCCAGTACAGCCAGGCGGTGGCGAAACCGGTGGCGGGGCCGATGGAACGGGCGGCGTAGATGTGGAACGCGCCGGACACCGGGTAGGCGATGGCCAATTCACCCAGGCAGGCCATCACCAGGTACACCACGAAGGCGCCCACCAGGTAGGCGATCACGGCGCCGAGCGGTCCGGCCTGCGAGATGGTGTAGCCGGAGCTCAGGAACAGGCCGGAGCCGATGACGCCGCCCATGGCGATCATCACCAAGTGGCGAGGGCCCATGGAACGGCGAAGTCCGGACTCTACTTGTTGCGTTGCCGGGCTGGCCGACTGCTCATCCAGCGTGAGCGGTGCTGAGGGTTCCACGGGCGTCTCCAATGTGGGGGTCGATCGGTGTGATGGGGCGCGTGCAGTCCCCCTGGTCCCGCTCCCGGGAAACGAAGAAATGCACGTCGGCAGTGCCGAAAGTAGCACGCCCGCCGAATTTCCAGTCATCAAAGACATAAAGCCATGCTTATATTGCACGCTGTTACGGGGTGGAGCGAGGATCGCACGCGTGGTCTTCTCGATATTTACGCCCAGGGGGCAGAATTTTCGTCGCTTGCTGCGGTGGGAGGAGCTGATGGGGGTGTATTCCCGGAGGTGCTGGAGACGTTGTGCGGGCGCGCGCTTTGGAGCACCTCGTTGGCTGCCTGCGTCACGTTGAGTGCACTTCCACCAGCCCAGGCAAGGCCGAACCGGATGGGGCCGGCTTCCGCCCGGGCCCTATTGATGATGGCATCCACTCGTCGTCGTTCTTCCTGGTCCAGCGACAGACCGTGGCTTATGCGGTATGAGTCCGCCGCGGCGAGGAGCCGGATGGCAGGCTCGTAGCGATTCTGCGAAGTGTAAACGCCGGCCAATGAGTCGAGGACACCGACCATGGTGCCCTGCACCCCAAGCTGGTTGGCAGTACCAACCGCTTCGAGCAGCAGGCGCTCGGCGCTGTCATAGTCCCCGGCCTGCTCCATGCTCTCCGCAAGGTTGGTGAGCACCATGCCGAGGAGCCAACGATCCCCAAGCGGCCGGGTTAGCTCGACACACAGTTGCGAAAGTTCAAGTGCCCGCGGGTAATTGCCCGCAAAGTAGGCCGAGCGCGAAAGCACCACTAGCGCGCCAACCCTGACCCGGCGGCTGACGCCCGAATAGGACAGGGCTTCCTCCGCGAGCCGCTCGGCACTAGTGAAATCACCACTTTGTGCGTCCTGCACGGCCAGGCACGCCGTGCTCCAAGCCATGCCTTGGCCGTTACCGGATTCTTCGAACGCTTCGAGGGCCCGGCGGTGAAGGTGGGCCGCCTGGTCAAACCGGCCCAGCGTCCAGGTCAGGGTAGCCGCGCCGCTCAGCGCCGGCGCCCGAAGCTCAGGTGCTGCATTCGGCGTGGCCTCCACGAGCGTTGCTGCTGTTTGCTGCTGTTCGCTGACGTCTCCCGTGAGCTCCCAGTAGTGCCAGAGTTCTCCGATCAGGCGAAGAGCAAGTTCCGTTGAACCATCGGGTCCCGCCGCCCAACGCAGTGCCGCCCGGAGGTCGAGGGCGTCGGTGTGAAGTGTCCGGAAAGCGTCGACCTGATCCTCTCCCCACAACTGCGGGCCGACTGCCTCCGCGAGGGCAAGGTAGTGCTCGGCATGCCGGCGCCTGATTTTGGATTCCTCCGGGAGCAGTGCGAGCCGGTCCCGCGCAAATTCGCGGATCGACTGGAGCAGGGACACACGTTCCCGCCCTGCGTCGTCGGTGTAGCGCCGCAGCAGGCTGTGACCCGCGAGCGCAGACAAAAGGACTTCTGTGGATGTTTTGTCAGGTGCGGTTAGGCCACAAACTGCGTGAATCGCCGTCACCGTGGGATCCCCGGCGAAAACGCCGAGTCGGTCGAAGACCAGGCGTTCAGGGTCCGGGAGCAGTCCGTAACTCCATTCCATCGTGGCGGTGAGCGTCCGCTGCCGATCCGGAAGGTCCCGGAAGGTGTCGGGCAACGCGGCCAGGCTGACCTCCAAATCGTCCAGGAGGTCGCGCTCAGTGAGGCGGCGCAGTTGGGCTGCGGCCAGTTCGAGAGCCAGGGGAAGGCCGTCTAAACGCTGGCACAGCCGAGTTATTACGGCGGCATTGTCATCGTTGACGTCGAACTGGGGGCGAACTGCCCGTCCACGGTTTAGGAATAGCTTCACCGCCGGCACGGCGCGTAGTAGGCGCGGTGGCAGCGGCGGGTCGACTGGCGGCACTTCAAGCGGTGCCAGCTCAAATTCGTACTCGGGACGGAGCCCGAGGCGCCGCCGGCTGGTGGTCAGGATCCGCAAATCAGGAGCGGCGGTCAGCATGTCCAGCACCACCGGCCACGCGTCCTCCAGATGCTCGAAATTGTCCAGAACCAGAAGCAGCCGGCGTGTCTGCAGGAAGCGGGAAGCTATTTTCAGCGGATCCTCGCCGGCACTCGCCTCCAGTCCGAGTGTCGCCACGATAGCGCCGGGCACTTGCTGAACCCGGGTGAGTGGGGCCAGATTAACCCAGCCCACGCCGTCGGCCATGCGCTCGCCCAGCCGGGCAGCAGCCGCCAAAGCCAAGCGGGTCTTCCCCGTTCCTCCCGCACCCGTCACCGTCACCAGCCGGCAACCCTCAGATCGGTACAGCGAACACACCTCCCCCAGTTCGGCCTCCCGCCCTACCAGCGGAGTAAGGGCAGCAGGCAGGTTGTCGATGCGCTGCCGGGTCCGGTGATGTCCGTTAGCGGCCGGAGCACCGAGTGACGGGTCCTGTTGGAGCACCAGTCTTTCAAGCTCCTGCAGATGATCGCCGGGATCAATACCAAGTTCCGTTGCGAGGGTTTTCCGCGCCTCCCGGCACGCTGCCAGGGCATCTGCTTGCCGGTCTGCACGGTACAGCGCGAGCGCGAGCGATGCCCATAGCCGTTCCCGGAAGGGATGCTCCGCGACCAGCCGCTGCACCTCCCCCACCACAGCGGTATGCCTGCCCAACGCGAGTTCGATGTCGAAGAGATCCTGGTACGCGTCCAGCCGTGCTTCTTCCAGCGCGTCCAGGTCCGGTGCCAGCAGCTCGATGTCGGCAAGGTCAGGGAAGGCCGGCCCTTTGAACAGGTCCAGTGCCTGACGCAGCCGGCCCGCACCTTCAGCCAGCTTGCCGTCCTGCACCGCCTGTTCACCGATCGCAACGTACTGGCGGAACTGGAGCAGGTCGAGTTCATCGTCCGCAACTGCCAGCAGATAGCCGCCCGGCCTGCTTGCAAGTCGATGGGAGGCGGAGCCTTTAGGCCGGCCCGGTTCCAGCAAGCCCCGCAAATTGGCCGCATAAACCTGCAGCTGCGGTAGCGGATGCGCGGGCGGCTGCCCGGCCCAAACAGCCTCGGCCAGGAAGTCGGTGCTGACATTGGCGTTCGGACGCAGCGCCAGGCATTCGAGGACGATCCGCAGTTTCCTGCTGGTCACCGGAACCGTTGCGCCGTCGGCTATGACCTCCAACGGACCCAGAGCCCTGATCCACAGTGCGCCCATCCCCGAGCACCCCTCACCGACCGGCTGCCGAAGCAGGCCAAGCCCGCCCCGCAGAACCCTCGACCAGCGACCCCTAGCGCCCGCCCTTCACCCGCAATGTGCCCCTGTGGGCAACATCAACCCCATCATGCTCCTGGCTCCAAGGATGGTCCAGAGTTCCAACGCAAATTGAGGGCGGCTTAAGCCCCTGGAGTCAATCTTGAGCCACTCATCCGAGTACATCTGAAAGGAAGATCCCATGAAAACCAGCAGCATCACCCGAGCACTCGCCCCGGCTGCATTGGCTGCAGCCGCCCTCGTCGCCCCCGCGCCAGCGGCCGTTGCGGCGGCTACCCCAGGGCCGATTGAGGGCTCATTTAGCGTGCCCTGCCGGGCTTCAAGGTAGTCCTCAGCGCGGACGGTAAGGTCGGGGTCGTTGCGCTGCCCGGCGATCGGGAGAAAATCATCTGGCCCGGGTTGAGTATTACTGTCACAGACAATTCAGGTGAATCGATAACGTATACCGGCGCTTCCGGCGTGACCCATATCCAATACCTGGCCGATGGCAGCCAGTTCGTCACCGCGACCGGGCCCAACGTCATCACTGTTCCAAGGGCCAACGGACATCCCGCGGGGGTCTACTTCACTACCGGAAACGTCAGCTGGACCCTCGACCGCAGGGGAAGGGAAGTCGGTGGAATGTTCACGGGGAACGGAACGGTCACTGACGTCTGCGCAGAACTTGCCAACTGACACCTAAGCCAGGTTCCGCTCCAGCATCTGGCCGATAATCCGGGCGCCCTCGGGGAAGGCGCCCGGATTCGTCCCTGAATAGTTGAGCCGGATAAATGGACCCGCCGGTTCGGCTGGGAACCACTCGTTTCCCGCAGCGATGATTACGCCCGCGGTTTCACAATCCCGGGTGAGCCGCTCAAGGTTGGTTCCGTCGGGCAGACGTACCCACAGGTTCAGGCCGCCCTTCGGCACCTGCACGATGTGCGCTGCCGGGGCGTGCTCGCGCAGGCTGGTGACCAGCAGGTCGCGGCGGGACTCCAGCTGGTGCCGCAGGCTGCGCAGGTGCGTCTGCCAGCCGGGCTGCGTGACGACGTCGAGCGCTGCCGCCTGCAGCAGACCGCTGACGTACATCGATTCGGCTGCGCGGTCGGCAAGAATGCGCTCACGGGCCGGACCCCGGGCGATCAGTGCGGCCACCCTGATGGACGTGGACACACTCTTGGTCAGCGAGCGCAGGTACACCACGTGCCCGGAGTCGTCGCGGGAAGCGACAGGAACGGGGTTGGAGCTGATGCCGAAATCGTGCGCCCAGTCGTCCTCCACCAGGAAAGCTCCCTGCGCACGCACCACGTCGAGGACTTGGTCGCGCTTCTCAGCCGGCCACTGCGCGCCAGTTGGATTGGCGTAGTTGGGCTGGGCATAGAACACCCTTGCTCCGGTCTCCTCAAACGCACGTGTCAATTCCGCCGGGTCCGGCCCGTCCGGGCCCGTGGGCACCGGGACAACGTGCACTCCTGCCTGCGCCGCGGCAAGGATCGCTCCCCAGTAGGTGGGCGATTCCAGCAGGAGCGGCTGGCCCCTGCCCACCAGGGCACTGAAGATCGAACTCAGTCCGCTTTGGCTTCCGGGGAGTACGACGACGTCGCTTGGGTTGGGCGGTGTGGTGCCGGCGGGCGTCGACGCGCCAAGTTCGTGGGCGAACCACGACTGCAGTTCCGGCATGCCCGCGGCCGGCGGCCGCGACAGCGCTGCGTCCCCCCGGGCGGCCCGGGTAAGGGCGGCCCGCACGAGCCGCCCTGGCAGCAGTTCACGCGCCGGGTAGCCGGAATGGAACGAGATGGCATTGAGCGGCACGTCCCGCATGGTTGATGAAGCGGGCGGGAGCGCCGCCAGCGGTGAGCGCAGGGCCGCCGTTTGCCAGCCGTAATCCGACGGCTTCGCAGTCCTGGCGGCACGCACGAACGTCCCCACACCGGGCCTGCTCTCGATGAGGCCCTGCGCAGTGAGTGTCTGCAGCGCCTTCTGCACCGTCACGGGGCTGGCCTGGTATTCGGCCACCAGGGAACGGGTGGACGGCAGTTTCGCGCCGGGCGCGGCTGCAGCCATCCACAATTTCAGGTGCGCCACGATCCGGGAACTGCTATCGTTGTTCATGAAGGACAATAGTAGCGCTACTCGTTCGAAGCGCACAGTGATACCGCTTTCGCAGCCCTCCGGATGGTGGCTGGGCCTTCTTGGCGTCGCGGCATTCTCCTTCACGGTTCCGTTCACCAAGGTGGCTGTTGCCAGCCTGTCGCCGCTGTTCATCGGCTCGGGCCGGGCGGTAGTAGCGGCAGTGCTGGCGGGCGCCGCCCTGGCACTTACCCGGCAGCGGCTCCCCCGCGGGATGCATTGGGCACGTCTCGCCGTGGTGGCGGGCGGCGTCGTCGTCGGCTTTCCGCTACTGACGTCCTTTGCCCTGACCAGCACGCCGGCAAGCCACGGCGCCGTGGTCATAGCGCTGCTCCCCGCCGCAACGGCTACCGCGGCTGTTCTCCGCGGGCGCGAGCGTCCCCCGTTCGCGTTCTGGCTTATCACCGCCGTGGGCGCCGTTGCGGCGATCGTCTTCGGTTCCCTGCAGTCCGGCGGCCTCGGCCAGCTGCACTGGGCGGACCTGTTGCTGCTGGGTTCCGTACTGGCCGCGGCGATCGGCTACGCGGAGGGCGGCCTGCTGGCCCGTGAGCTCGGCGCCTGGCAGACCATTGCCTGGGCCCTGGTCCTGGCTTCGCCGTTGATGCTGGTCCTGGCCGCGCTCTCCGTCGCCGCGCAGCCACCGTCCGCCTCCCCGGCGCAGTGGGCGGCCTTCGCCTATCTCGGCGTGGTGAGCATGTTCCTTGGCTTCTTCGCCTGGTACCGCGGCCTGGCGATTGGCCCTATCGCCCAGGTCAGCCAGATCCAGCTCGTCCAGCCAGTGCTCAGCCTCTGCTGGGCAGCCCTCCTGCTGGGAGAAACGCTGACCTGGGCCACCATCGTCGGCGGCCTCGCTGTCATCCTCTGCGCAGGCGCCGCAGTTCGGGTGCGTCTCAAGCCTGCCCCGGCGCCGCCAATCCAGCTTCTTCATTGCACCACATCCCTTCAGCCCGCAAAGGACTAGCACCATGTACACCCCAGCCCATTTCGCAGCCGACCCTGAAACTGTCGGCGGCCTGCTTACCCGGCCCGGCGCCCTTAACCTGGTCACCATGACGGAGCAGGGCCTGCTGGCAACGCTCCTGCCGTTTGTCTTCGACCCCGACGCCGGCGAGCACGGCGCGCTGCAGGGGCACCTCGCCCGGAACAACATCCAGTGGTCCGAACCGGCCGTCGGGGAAGCACTGGCCATCATTCAGGGCGCAGACGCGTACGTGTCACCCTCCTGGTACGCCTCGAAAGCTGAGCACGGCCGCGTTGTGCCAACGTGGAACTACACCACCGCCCACGTCTACGGGCGGCTGGTGATCCATGACGATCCTGCATGGCTGGAGCGTCAGGTACGGCGGCTCACCGGCGTGCACGAAAGCGAATTTGAGCATCCGTGGAGCGTGGACGATGCACCTGAGCGCTTTGTCGCCGGCCAACTGCGGGCAATCGTGGGCGTTGAACTGGTGATCACCAGGATCGAAGCGAAGGCCAAGTTGAGCCAGAACCGGCCCGAAGCGGACGTTGACGGGGTGGTTGCCGGGTTATCAGCCCGGGGCCACGCGGAGGTTGCCGCCGACGTCGAGCGCGTCCGCTGACGGAGCTGCGTAACTCTTAGGCGCCGGCTCACACGCGAACGCCCGGTATGGAGCGGGTTGTGCGGGCAAGGAAGTCTAGGAGTTACGCATTCCGGTCAGCCCAGCAGCGTCAGGAAGAAGCCCGGACCAGCTCTTCGCTCTTCTCCCACAACCCGCGCGCCAGTTCGGCATCGTAGGCCTGGGGGTTGGCTTTGGACATGGCGCGCTTGGCGTAGAAGGCCCCGGAGAACCAGTCCCTGCCCGGGGTGCCGTTGATAAGCCACAGCATTGTGTCGGCGCCCTGGTCCGGGGTGAGCATGAACCTGTTGAGCAGGGTCTTGTACGCGTGGCGGAAGGGGCTGGTGGACTCCGCGGCAAAGTTGGTGCGGACCACGCCCGGGTGGAACGCCGCCGTCGTAATGCCCTGGTCCCTGTAACGGCGGTCCAGCTCGGCGGTGAACAGGATGTTGGCCAGCTTGCCGGTGCCATAGGCGCGGTTGGTGGAGTAGCTGCGTTCGGCGGCGAGGTCCGAGAGGTCCAGCCGGCCAAAGCCGTTGGCGGCGCTGGACGTGTTGATCACCTTCGCGTGGCTGGCAACGAGCGTGTCCATCAGCAGGCTGGTGAGCAGGAACGGCGCCAGGTGGTTGATCTGGAACGTGGATTCGTTGCCGTCCACAGTGAGGGCGCGCTTGCCCATGATGCCGCCGGCGTTGTTGGCCAGGACGTCGATGCGCGGGTAGTCGGACTTCAGCTGGGCGGCAAGGGTGCGAACTTGCGCGAGCTCCGAGAAGTCGCTGACGAAGTAGTCGGCGTTGAGCTCCTTGGCGACGGCGCGGGTCTTCTCTTCGGAACGGCCGACGACGACCACCTGCTCCCCTGCCTTAACCAGTGTCCGCGCGGCTGCTGCGCCGATGCCGTCGCTGGCGCCGGTGATCACGATGGTGCGAGAGGTCAAGGAGTGTCCTTTGGTCGATGGAACGTCAGGCGTGAAGCTGGAGCACGCCGCCTCTGGCACAACGACGCCGGCAGGCCAAGTGTTCCCTGCCGCCCCTGCCACGGCATATCCTGCAGACACCAGCCGAGCCGAGGGAGGACCGTCATGGAGATGCCAAAAGCGACGGACGGGGACAAAGAACGCTTCAGGTCCCTGGTTCCGGACCGCCCGGACGTTGTGGTCAAGCCAATGTTCGGGAACCTCGGCGCCTTTGTGAACGGCAACATGTTCGCCGGACTTTTCGGGCCTACCATCGGCGTCAAACTGTCTCCCGGGGACCGGCAGGAACTCGAAAGCGCGGAGCGGACGGTCCCTTTCGGCCCAGCGGAGCGCCCGATGGGCGGCTACACCGGGCTCCCGGAGATGTGGAACGAGGAGGGCGACGGCGACGACGCCCGGGCGAAAGCCTGGATCCACAAAGCCTTGGAGTACGTGGCGGGGCTGCCGCCAAAGGAACCTAAGGCTCCGAAAGCCCGGGCAGCGAAGTAGTAGCGCAAGACAACTGCTGTCACGCAGTTTACCGCTCATTCATATCTTGGTCAGAGCCTGTCCAACCGGCCTCCCTACGGTCGAGGGCATGGACAACATCTCACGCAGATCCCTGATTTCCGCCGGCCTCGGGGCCGGCTTGGTCGCCGCCCTGCCGGGTGCCGCCGTCGCCACCTCCATCGCGGACGACGCCGGCCTCCGCACTGATCCGTTCCTGCTCGGCATCGCGTCCGGCGAGCCGTGGCCGGACGGCTTCGTGATCTGGACCCGCCTTGCCTTGGATCCTTTGGCCGAGGACGGCCTGGGCGGCATGCCCTCGCGGCAGGTACCCGTCGCCTGGGAAGTCGCAGAAGACGCCACCATGCGCACCGTAGTAGCCCGCGGCGTCGAACACGCCCGGATCGAAACCGCCCACTCCGTGCACGTTGAGCTGAAGGGCCTGAAGCCCGGCCGCGAATATTTCTACCGGTTCCGCAGCGGCCGCCACATCAGCCAGGTGGGCCGCACGCTGACCGCCCCGGCACCGCACGAGACGCCGGCCGCGCTGGCCATGGCGTTCGCAAGCTGCTCCCAGTACGAGCACGGCTACTTCACGGCCTACAGCCGCCTGGCCCAGGACCACCCGGACCTGGTCCTGCACCTGGGCGACTACCTCTATGAATACAAAAAGGACAGCTATGTGATCGGCGGCGGCAACCCGCGCGACCACCAGGGCCCGGAGACCAGCACGCTGCAGGGTTACCGGCAGCGGCACGCCCAGTACAAGTCCGACGCCGACCTGCAGGCGGCGCACGCGATCGCGCCGTGGCTGGTGGTCTGGGATGACCACGAGGTGGACAACAACTGGGCTGACGAGGTCCCGGAGAACCGGGACGCCGGCCAGCTCAATGACACCACGGAGCGCTTCCGGCAGCGCCGGGCGGCAGCCTTCCAGGCGTACTACGAGAACATGCCGCTGCGTGCCTCGTCAGTTCCCGCCGGGTTCGACATGAAGATCTACCGCACCATCCAGTGGGGCCAGCTGGCCAACTTCCACATGATGGACACCCGGCAGTACCGCGACGACCAGCTCGCCGGCGACGGCTGGAAGAAGAACGTGGCGGACCGCCTCGCTGAGAACCGCACCATCACCGGCGCCGAGCAGGAGAAGTGGCTGCTGGACGGGTTCAAGAACTCCACCCAGCACTGGGACATCCTGGGCCAGCAGGTGTTCTTCGCTGAGCGGGACCGCGCCCAGGCCCTGGACGTGGACGACGTCTCGATGGACGGCTGGGACGGGTACGCCGCCTCCCGCCGCCGCATCACCCAGGGCTGGCTGGACGCGAAGGTGCGCAACGCCGTCGTACTGACCGGCGACGTGCACCGCAACTGGGCAAACGACCTCAAGGTGGACTACAAGGACCCCGCGTCGCCGGTGGTGGGTTCGGAACTGGTGTGCACGTCCATCACGTCCACCGGCAACGGCACGGGCGCCACCACGGACCCGACCATGGCCTGGAACCCGCACCTGAAGTTCTACAACGATTCGCGCGGGTACGTGAACACCAGGATCACCAAGGATGCGATGACCGCGGACTTCCGGGTGCTTGACTACGTCACGACGCCGGGCTCCCCGGTCAGCACAAAGGCCTCGTTCCGGATCCAGGACGGAGTGCCCGGGCTGCAGGCGTAACTGGCCCCCCTCTTAAAATAGGTAGCGCCAGGTGTCGTTTTGGAGGTTCAAAACGACACCTGGCGCTACTAGTTGGGGGAAGCTAACCCGCCAGGCCGGCGAGCAGGAAGATCACGGCGGCGATGGCGAAGCCCATCACGCCGATGAGGGTTTCCATCACGGTCCAGGTCTTCAGTGTGGTCTTGACGTCCATACCGAAGAAACGGCCCACCAGCCAGAAGCCGGAGTCGTTGACGTGGGAAACCACCACGGAGCCGGCGGCCACGGCGATGACCAGGGCGGCCACCTGCATGCCGTTCAGGCCGGCCAGCGATACGGCCGGAGCGATCAGTCCCGCGGTGGTGGTGAGGGCCACGGTGGCGGAGCCCTGGGCGATGCGCAGGATGGCCGAGATCAGGAAGCCGGCCAGGATGAGCGGGATGCCCAGGTTGCCCAGGACGTCGGCCAGTGCGGCGCCGATTCCGGAAGCGCGCAGGACGCCGCCGAACATGCCGCCGGCACCGGTGATCAGGATGACAGAACAGACCGGGCCCAGGGAGGATTCGAGCAGTTTCTCCAGCGCGCCGGCGTCCTTGCCGCGCTTGGCGCCCAGGACGAACATGGCCACGATCACCGCGATCAGCAGCGCCACCGGCGTTTCACCGATAGTGCGCAGGACCTGGAACCACTGCTCATCCTTGACGGCCTCGCTCAGCACGCCGGAGGAGGCCAGCGTGTTCAGTCCGGTGTTCATGAAGATCAGGACCAGCGGCAGGAGCAGCAGCCCCACGATGGTGCGGAAGCGCGGCGGGTGGGACTCGGCGTCGGCCGTTGCATGGCCCAGCAGTTCCGGCACGGGCAGGACGAGCTTCCTGCCGGTGTAGAGGCCGAAGAGGTAGGCGGTGACGTACCAGGTGGGGATGGCAACGATGAGGCCGGCGATGGTTACGAGGCCGACGTTGGCCTCAAAAAAGGCGGACGCGGATACCGGGCCCGGGTGCGGCGGCAGGAAGATGTGCATCACGGAGAAGGCGCCGGCGGCGGGCAGGCCGTAGCGGAGCACACCCCCGCCCAGGCGGTGGGCGACGGCGAAGACGACGGGCAGCATGACCACCAGGCCGGCGTCGAAGAAGATGGGGAAGCCGAAGATCAGCGAGGCAAGGCCAAGGGCGAAGGGGGCGCGCTTCTCGCCGAAGATGCCGATGAGGTAGTCGGCCAGGACTTTGGCGCCGCCGCTGGTTTCGACGATGCGGCCAAGCATGGCGCCCAGGCCCACGAGGAGTGCCACGGTGCCCAGGGTTGTGCCGAAGCCGTTAATCAGTACGGGCACCACCTGGTTGGCGGGGATGCCGGTGGCGAAGGCGGTTGCCAGGCTGATGACGATCAGGGCGAGCAACGCGTGCATGCGCAGCTTGATGATCAGGAACAGCAGCGCGACGATTGCGGCCGCAGCGATGAGCAGCAGTGGGCCTGCACCCATCGTTTGAGTCCATCCTTCGATGGTCATGGTTCTCCTTTGAAACAGAGTTTTGTTGGGGCTTGGTGAGTCGTAAGTGTTTAGGACGCCTGGCCGGCGGAAAGCTTCAGCGAGGCGATGATGGTTCTAACCAGTTCTTCCGGGGACTTGGAGATGTCCAGGCGGAGGCTTCCGGCCGCCAGTTCGTCGTCGCTGAGCGGTTCCAGGGTTGCCAGCTGGCTGGGCAGGAGCGTGGGCGGCATAAAGTGGCCCTCGCGGCCCTGCATGCGCTGGCCAATCAGGTCCGCTTCGCCGTGGAGGTGCAGGAACAGGACGCGGCCCTCCGCCTGGGCAAGCAGCTGCCGGTAGCTCTGCTTGAGGGCGGAGCAGGTCAGCACGGTGCTCTTGCCGGCCTTGGCCTGGGCGGTCATCCAGTTCTGGATCTCCTGCAGCCAGGGCCAGCGGTCCTCATCCTGCAGGGGAATGCCCTGGCTCATTTTCTGGATGTTGGACTGCGGGTGGAACTCGTCGGCTTCGGCACAGGCCCAGCCCAGCTGCTGGGAAAGAGCTGCCGCAATGGTGGACTTGCCGGACCCGGCAACCCCCATCACCACCAGGTGAGTGGCTGGATACTGCATGTTTTACCTCCGAAGAAGACGCCGTTGGCTTAGTGAAGAAAGCTCATCGCGCATCCCACAAGGAGGTGCGCTTGGAATAAGGTAGCACCTTTTAGCACCATAGATACTATCTTTAGGTGTCACAAGTCATACCAATTGCTTTCTTTTCGATAAGCTGGGGGCGCGCGCAGGCGCAGAGGAAGGCAGGAAAAGATGTCGACGGCGACACCACAGGACGCGGACAACGCGCACGACGGCGGGGCCTCCCCTGCCATGCATGAACGCGTTTTGGAGGCGGTCGGCGTTGCCATTGCTTCCGGCGAATTACCTCCCGGGAGCCGGCTCACCCTGGAGGGGATCCAGCAGGAGTACGGCATTTCCCGGACCGTGGCCCGTGACACCATGAAGGTCCTCGAGTCCATGAACCTGGTGTACTCGCGCAGGCGGGTGGGCATCGTGGTGCAGGAGCGCCGGCTCTGGAATGTCTTTGACCCCAAGCTCGTGCGCTGGCGGCTCGCCTCGGACCGGCGCGAGATCCAGTACAGCAGCCTCACGGAGCTGCGCATCGCCGTCGAACCTATTGCTGCTGCCGGCGCCGCGCGCCGGGCGAGCGCCGCAGAGCGGGCGAAGCTGACGTCGCTCGCTGCCGACCTGCGCCGGCTCGGCGAGGCCGGGGAGCTTGAGGCATTCCTGGCGGCGGACATCGAATTCCATTGCCTGCTGCTGGAAAGCTGCGGCAATGAAATGTTCCTTGCGCTGGAAGGCATGGTGGCCGAGGTGCTCACCAGCCGCACCAAGCAGGGGCTGATGCCCTTCAAGCCGCGGAACGAGGCACTGCAGGCGCACGAGGATGTTGCCGCTGCGGTCGCTGGCGGGGACGCTGTTGCTGCCGAGAACGCGATGCACCACATCCTCGATGAGGTGCGGAACGCGATGGGGCTGCACTAGCCAACGCAAGAAACAGGGCCGGTCGGTGACCGGCCCTGCTTCTTGCCAGGTGCTTGGCTGCAGCCGGCAGATGAGCCGACTACCCGCCGTCGTACGCGCGATGCCTAGACCTGCCGAACACAACATTCACAGCAGCGATGCGTAGGGCTCACTGGGAAGGTTGCCTGCCGACCACGGCTTGGTGGAGCGGAGGTCGTGCGTGTGTGCCCGGTGTTTCCGGCCGTCAGTCAGGACGGTGCAAACGGTAAAGATGAGAACCCAGAGAACAAATAGCAGCAAGCCGATCAGTTCCATTGTTGTGCCTCTTGTGAGTGTGGCGGATTTGGTGATTTGAGTGTGTGCGGCCGGCGTGTGAACAAGCGTGTGAACGCCGCAGACGCCGGGAGCGGCCGGCGGTACCATGAGCCGTATGGCCGAGAATTGGATTCGGCTCCTCGGTCCCCCTGCCATCGAGTCACCCGGCACAACCCACCTGCAGCCCAGAGGCCGCAAGGCCTGGGCAGTGCTTGCGTACCTCGCGTTGCAGGCCGATGGCACCGGCAGGTCCCGCACGGCGTCGCTGCTGTTTCCGGATGCCGCCGATCCCCTCGGCGCCTTGCGCTGGAATTTGTCCGAGCTGCGGCGCTCCCTCGACGGTGTAAGGGTGGCCGGCGATCCTTTGCGGCTGGAGCTGCCGCCGCCATGGCGCTGCGATGCCCTGGAAATGGTGGACTCAGCCGCGAATCCCGCCCTGGAGCCCCGCAGCTTCACCGGCCAGTTGCTTGAGGGCTTGTCCTTCGCAGACTGCCCCGTCTTCGATTCGTGGCTGGCTGACCAGCGTTACCGCCTCGATAACGTGGTCCAGTCACTGCTCTACGAGGCAGCGCTGGCAGCTCTTGCTTCCGGCGCTCCCGGGGAGGCCGCGGAACTGGCAACCCTGGCGTTGGAGAGAAATCCCTTCCACGCAGACAGCAACGCCGTCCTGGTCAAGGCGCTCGTGGCTTTGGGAGAGCACCGCCGGGCCCGTGAGCACGTCATCAGGTCCGGCGACCTCTACCGGCAGGAGCTCGGCCTGCCGCTGCCCTCGGAAATCCGGCGGGCACTCTCCGCAGCGGCCCCGGAAGCAGATCCGGGAGTGCCGGCCACCGAAGCCACCGTGCGCTCCTATCTCGATGCCGGCGGTTCGTCGCTGTGGGCGGGGGCCGTGGATCGGGGGCTTGAACAGCTGCGGCTCGCAGTAGTGCTGGCCCAGCGCACCGGCAACAGCCACCTGCTGGCCGAGGCCCTGGTGACGTTGTCCGCGGCGCTGATCCACCAGGCGGGCGGCCGCGGCGCCGAGGTGGCGGATTTCCTGCACCGCGCGCTGCAGGCGGAAGGGCCCGACGGCGCCTCCCGGACTGCCGCTGCCGCATACCGCGAACTGGGCTACCTGTCCGTGCAGCGGGGTGTGCCGGACCGCGCTGCCGGCTGGCTGGACCGGGCGATGCTGGCGGCGGAGGGATTCCCCGATGAACAGGCAAGAGTCCTGGCAATCCAGGGCATGTTGGCCTCAGACACCGCACGGTACGGGAACGCCGTGACCGCGCTGACGGAGTCCGGAAACCTGGCCAGGGCTCTGGGAAACCGCCGGCAGCAGGCGTTCAGCGAGGCGCTGCTGGGCCGCGTTCGGTTGCTCCGCGGGGAGCTGGAGCAGGCGGCCGACTCCCTGGACCGGGCACTGGTCTGGATCGCGGAGGAACACTGGACGGCCTTCGAGCCGTTTGTGGCGGGGGTGCGGGGAGAGACCTACCTCGCCGCCGGGCAGCTGGAGCAGGCAGCGGCCATGATTGACCGGTCCTGGGTGATGGCTGATTTGGCCGGGGACCACTGCTACATGGCCTTGGCAGCCGGCGCCGAGGCGCGGCTGTTCATGGAGCACGGCGATCTCACCGCTGCCGAGCACTGGATAGACCGGGGCCTCGAACCCAAGCCGTGGTACCTCTGGTATTCGGCCCGGCTGTTGGATACGGCGGCGGAAGTATCCATTGCCAGCCGGTCACCGCGAGCCGCTGCTTTCGTGGAGCGGCTGGCAGAGTTGGCGAGCCGCAGCGGGATGCGGGAGTTCGTGGTGCGGGGGCAGTCCCATCGGGCCATGCTCGGTGACGAAGCGGCAGCACAGGCAGTTCCCTGGCTGGCGAAGGAGATTGATAACCCTGCGCTGGCGGCGTTCCTGGCGCAACGGCACCACGGCTGAGCCGGAAGCAGCACACTCGGGTTAACAAAAAGCAGGGCCGGTCAGTGACCGGCCCTGCTTTCAAAAATTGAAACCCTTAGGCCCCAGTTTCTCTAGAAATTAGAGGGACTGGATGTTTACGGCCTGGGGACCCTTGGGGCCCTGCTCGGTTTCGAAGGAGACCTTCTGGTTCTCTTCGAGTGAGCGGAAGCCGGAGGAAGCGATCGCAGAGTAGTGTGCGAAAACGTCCTGTGAGGAGTCATCGGGGGAAATGAAGCCGAAGCCCTTTTCAGCGTTAAACCATTTGACGGTACCAGTAGCCATTATTTTTGTCCTTCGTGAAGGTGGAGGAAAAGTCCCGACTTTCGGGTCCTCCGGTGTGGGGTGTTCAAAACCGCTACTTCAGAAGAACGGGGACTTTCGACCCCGCGTACTGCCTGAACTACCAACTGCATAAACACAACAACAGGATCAACTCTACAGGAGATTTGGAGCACCAATTACCACCGGCTTCAGCCGGCACATCCTGCCACAAGATTCAGCCTGTCATTCCCCGGGCGAAGTGCGGAGCAGACCGTTCCTTTCGGGGGCTCACGCGGCCTCACCACGGGGGCTGTCAGGAACAACCGGACCGGGCGTAGGGTTCGTCTATGGATCGGATTCGAACCATTCTGCTTCCGGGCTCTATTCTCCCGGCCCAGCCAGCGTATGAGGCTCTGATTGAAGCCCTGGGACCCGAGGTTCAGGCCGTCGCCAAGGACCTGGAGCTCTATGGGGGCGACGAGCCTCCGCCGGGCTGGAGCCTGGACACAGAGATTGACGGCGTACTGCGCCAAGCCGACGCCCTCGGTTGGGAGACATTCCACCTGGTGGGATACTCCGGTGGCGGCTCAGCCGCCCTGGCATTCGCCGCCAAGCACCCTGACAGGCTGCTCAGCCTGGCGCTGCTTGAGCCCGCCTGGGCCGGGAACTGGGACTGGAGCCCCGGGCACACGGAGCTCTGGAAGAAGTACGAGCAGCTCGAAGCACTCCCTCCGGACCAGTTCCTGCCCGCCTTCATAAGGCTGGGAGTCAAGCCCGACGCCGTCCTTCCGCCACCGCCGCCCGGCCCCCCGCCGCCGTGGATGGCGAAACGGCCCGCGGGCATCAAAGCCTTCCTGCGGTCCTTCAAGGACTACGACTTGGAGAGGGAGCGGCTGGCAGCGTTTCCGCGGCCCGTGTTCTACGCTCTGGGCGGCCTGAGCAACCCGGATGCCTACGGCGAGATTGCCAGCCGGCTGGCAAGGGTGTTCTTCCCGGACTTCCATCTGGAGGTGTTCCCCAAGCGCCACCACTTCGATCCCCCGCACAGGATCGAGCCTGGGCGGCTGGCGGAGTTGCTCCGGCGGCACTGGGAGCAAGTGGAAGCCGGCAAGGCGGCCGGCCCTGCCGCGGTCCCCCTGCAAGGGTCGCAGTGAGCCGTCGCAGTCCAAGTCCGGGCTGGGGCGGCTGACGGCGGATGAGGCAAGACTTACGGCGGCACGTTCCGTATGCCGCCGGCCCGCTCTTCAAATTGCTCCAGAAATTACCCATCCGAAGTGCGATATCGCCCGAATAGCTGGCATAACCCCTTGGGGTTGGCAGGCATACCCACCTGATCCAGACACACATATCGCATTCAGGAGATCACCATGGCAACACACACAAACACCGGCATGGCCACCCGCACCAACGTGCAAAAGGCATCGATGGCAGTGGGCGCAGTGTTCCTGCTGGTCGGCGTCCTGGGATTCGTTCCAGGCATCACAGCCAACTTTGACCAACTGCACTTCGCCGGCCACCACTCGGAGGCCCTGCTGCTGGGCCTCTTCCAGGTCTCGGCCCTGCACAACATTGTCCACCTGCTCTTCGGCGTGGCCGGCATCGTCCTGGCCAAGACCGCTGGCGGCGCCCGATCCTTCCTGCTCTACGGCGGCATCATTTACCTGGTCCTCTTCGTCTATGGCCTGGTGATCCCGCAGGATTCTGCCGGAAACTTTGTCCCGCTGAACGGCTTCGACAACATCCTGCACCTGCTGCTCGGCGTCGGCATGGTGGCACTGGCACTCGTCCTCACCAAGGGGCACACCAGGGCACGCGCCTAAGGCCGCCCGTCGGCGCTAACAGCCACCAAACCAACGCAATGGCCCCGAACCACAGCTTCGGCTGTGGTCGGGGCCATTGTCACGTCCCGGGAAACCTAGGGGCGTGGCCGGTTACAGCGGTTTCGACGGGCCCTTCCGGCTCACCGCTCGCTGACCGCATCGTCTGCGTCCACGCGGCCGTGCTCCCAGTAAGTGCCGGTGCCTTCGATCGGCTCGGCGGTTGATTCGATATCTTCCCGGACTGACTCGTTGGTGGTGCCGGGATGGGAGCTCCAGACAAGTGCAGCAACACCGGCAACTATCGGTGAAGCCATGGACGTTCCACTGGCAAGGTCATAACCGGTCTGGCTGCCGCTCTGGATGCCCAGCACAAACGGATGGTTGGGGAACGTTGAATAGACGTCGACGCCCGGCGCCGCCACGTCCACCCACTCTCCGTGGGTTGAGAAGGGTGCTTTCAGATCATTATTGTCGGTTGCCGCCACGGCCATGACTTTGGGATATGCGGCCGGATAGATCTGGGCCTGGGTACCGGCATTTCCCGCTGCGGCCACGAGGACCACGCCCTTGTCCCATGCGTTCTCGATCGCGGTTTCGAGGGTGCGTGACGGAACGGACTGCCCCAGGCTCATGTTGATTACCTTCGCCCCGTTTGCCACCGCCCAGTCGATGCCCTCGGCAACGGCTGAGCTGGAACCGGCCCCGTTGTCGTCGAGCACTTTGACATCCAGGATGGTGCAGTCAGGGCATACGCCGGCGACGCCCGCGGAGTTGTGTTCGGCGGCAACGATTCCGGCAACATGGGTGCCGTGACCGTACCTGTCGTGGTCCGCCGGTTCATCGATGATCGTGCTGCTGAAGTTGGCCCGCGCAACCACCTTGTGCGAGATGTCCTCGTGGTCTATTGCCACCCCTGAATCGATGATGGCCACCTTGGTACCGCTTCCCCTGGTGATGTTCCACGCTGCGACAGCGTCCACGTCGGCGTCCCTGGTGCCTGCCGGCACAGTCAGCGTGTTGGCGGTATCCGTGAACGACTGCCCAACGTTGTGAAGAGCGTACTGGCGTTCGAAGTAGGGATCGGCGGTGGTGGCAGTAACCACCTCATCCGGCTCGGCGTACTCAACGTCCGGATTGCTGCTCAACTCCTGGATGAGTTGTGCTTTTTTCCCACGGGGCGCTTTCACGAGGACGGCGCCGGTGCTTCCGATGGTCGCGCTCGAGTTAAGGCCTTTCTGGCGAAGCAGGCCTGGTGCAGCAGCATCGTCACGGAATTTGACCATGATTTGCCCCGCGTCTGGGGATGAATCAGGCGCTGCATTGCCGGGGGATGCCAGTGCGATTCCGCCAAGCGACATCATTGCCGCTGCAAAGCTAGCCACTATACGTCGTTTCATTTCGCAATTTTGCCCCTACCCGGACCGGCCGGGGTAGGGGAGTTCGGCTACTCCCCTACCTAATCCCGCCCTAAGCAGGTGCCATTGTGCGGCCTAAGGGCAAACGCTACGATGCTGCCGGGGAGAGGGTCTTGGTCTCGCATGACGACCATGAGGTGCCCATGACCGACTTCTTCGCCATGCAGCCCGGCGAGACCGCGGCCCCTGTCCCACCGGGGCCCGTCCTGTGCACCGGGACGGCGGGCATGCGGCGCATTCACCGCGTCTTCCTTTGGGCCTATGACGAGGCGCCCGGCCTGGTGCGTTCCGCCGCTCCTGGCGACACCGCCCGCGCCGCCTACGTGGGCGAAGTGCTGGGCAACTTCGACAAGCTGCTCCACCTCCACCATGAGAGCGAGGACGAGCTCATGTACCCGCAGCTGGCCGAACGGGCACCAGCGTGCGCCCTTCACGTGGGCCAGATGCTCGAGCAACACCGCCAGGTCACCCAACGGCTGGAGACCATCGAACCCGTCCGCCTGCGCTGGATGGAAACGGCAGACGCAGCCACCGGCCAGGAACTGGCTGAGCGCTACGAGGACCTGAAGGCTGTCCTCAACGTGCATCTGCGCCGGGAGGTCACCGAAGTGATGCCCGCCGTGGACAAGGTGATGACCCAGAAGGAGATGAAGGCAGCCGCGGAGCACGGGAGCAGCCAGGTCAGCAACAAGTTCCTGGTCGGTTACCTCGGGATGGTGCTCGCCACGAATCCGCCCGCAGACCGGAAGGAACTGTTCAAAGAAATCCCCGCGCCGGTCCGCGTGGCCTACCGTCTCATCGGGCGCAGGATGTACCGGAAGCAGTATTCGACGCTCTTCCCGGGACGCCCGGTTCCCGAGACGCTTTAGTCCGCGCTGCCTCTTCGACAAGGCCCATGAATAGGCGGGCGCCGCCGCGCCCTTGGACCTAAAGGACGACGGCGGCGCCGCCTTGCTGCCTACGTCACCGATGCCTCGTCCGGGGCTGGGCGGTGGGTCTTGATTACGGTGCGGAACGCGTACCCGAGTCCGTGCCCTCCCCCGACGTTGGAACGAAGTTCCAGTCAAAGGACCCGTCCTCCCGCAGTGTCATCCGAAGGAACCCGTGGGTATCGCTCAACCGCTCCTCGATGTACGACGGATCACTGAGAAAGGAGCGGAGACCGATACCTCCCGTGGAAACCTGGAACGCTGTCATCCCGTCTTCCACACACTCGTCCTCGTTGTTCACCGGACATGACCGTTCGTAGTTGTGTTGTGACCCTGAGAGGGTCAGACGGACCCGGTGCTTCCACATCACATCGATCCAGGGCTTATGGTTTTTGGCCCGCTCATGTTCGTTCGTGTCCGACGTGAAGTACGGTTCGTGGTGCACCACTGCCAGGTGCTTTCCGGCCGCCTTGGCAGCAGCAAGGTCATCGTCCAGCCACTTCGTGGTCTCCATAGCCTTCGCGGTGTCGTACCGCCACTGCGCGGAGGACAGGAACGCGAAGTGCCAGTTCCCGAAGTCTTTGGAGTACGGTTGCCCGTTCTCGATGAATCCACGCTCCTGGTTGATCGCAGCTTTCGCCTCAGACCCCGGGCATTCGCCATTCATGAAGTTGTCGAGGTCTTCGTTCCGGCCAGGCCTCCAGTCATGGCTAGGGCCGGACACCCAGTACAGCTTGGGCATCGTGCCGCCCCACAGCTTCGTCCAGTACTCCACGTAGTCCTCGCATTGCGCGATGTCGTACTGGAAGTCCCCTAGCCCGAGGAAAGCGTCAATTTCGTTGTTTTGCACGAGCCGCGTGATTGCCGCACCGTTCTTTCCGGACGGGCTGTCAGTCTTAGTGGTCTTGGGACCGTTCATGTCACCGACAGCAGCGATCCGAACATCACCAGGGGCCGGTGGCGGACTGGTCGTAGTGGCCGTTGGGGACGGCGGCTCAGGCGGCTCCGGAGGGCTGGTGCAGCCGGCGACAGAGAGCGCCAGGAGGGCAGCGGCGGCTGCGGCCACACTGCGGAAGGATCTGTGACGAGGGAGTGCTGCATGCATCCGATACCCCTTCGAGAAGCCGGGCCGCGGGCCGGCTTCCAAGACAGCCAAGCTCAGCGGCACCTTGATAGTCCTTCAGGCCGAGACTGGCTGTCAAGGGCGTGGGGCGCGCTGACCTGCGCAAGCAAGACGTAGGGGCGCTTTGCAGCAGAATCCAACCCTGACCCCAAGGTTTTTACAGGGTGCAGTCCTACCCTTTAAGAAGCGTGTACTTCGTCTCCGGTGAAGAAGGCGGGCCCTATGCGGGTGCTGATGGTCGAGGATGAACAGATGCTGGGCGAAACGGTGCGCCGAGGCCTGTCCAACGAGGGATTCGTCGTGGAGGTCGCCCATGACGGCGTCAGCGGGCTGTGGGCTGCGACGGAGAACATCTACGACGTCATCCTGCTGGACGTCATGCTGCCGTTGAAAAACGGTTACGAAGTCTTGAAGGAGATCCGGGAACGGAGAATCTGGACTCCGGTGCTGATGCTGACGGCGAAGGACGGGGAATACGACCAGGCCGATGCCTTCGACCTCGGGGCCGATGACTACCTTACGAAGCCGTTCAGTTTCCTGATCCTGGTGGCCCGCATCCGCGCCCTGATTCGCCGCGGCGCCCCCGAACGGCCGGCTGTGCTGTCGTTGGGGTCGCTGGTCCTGGACCCGGCCCGGCGCACGGTCTGCCGGGGTGACCGCGCCATCGTATTGACCGCCCGTGAATACGGACTGCTGCAATACCTGATGCGGCGCCACGACCAGGTGGTGTCCAAGGCGGAGATCCTGGACAACGTGTGGGATCCGGCTTTCGAAGGCGGCGATAACGTTGTGGAGGTGTACATCGGCTACCTCCGGCGGAAGATCGACATTCCGTTCAATCTGCATACCCTGACCACGGTTCGGGGTATGGGCTACGTCCTCACCGCGGACGCAGCTTCACGGCGGACTTAGCTTTGGAAGCGGAGACCGCAGCCGGTCATCGCGATCATTGTCTTGGTGCTCGACGGGGTTGGCCCACGGGAAGACGAGCTCGAACCGGCACTCGCCGTCCGGGCTTTCGGTCGCACTGATGGTGCCGTGATGCGCGGCCATAATGCTTTCCGCGATGGCCAGTCCCAGGCCGCTGCCCCCGCTTCCGCGCGTCCGGCTTTCATCCAGCCGGACGAAGCGGCCGAAGATCCGGAGACGGTCGCCTTCCGGCACGGGGTCGCCGTCGTTGTCGACGGCGAGGACGGCCTCGCCGGGGCGGGTGTCGAGGGTGATCTTAATGCGCGAGCGGGCATGCTTGTCCGCGTTGTCCAGCACGTTCCGCAGCACCTGCCCAAGCCGCATCGGGTCACCCTGGATCCGCACCGGCCGGAGGTCCGCCTCAATGCGGTGCGCGCTCGTGGCCCGCAGGCGGCGAATCTCATCCTGCACCACATGGTCCAAGTCGACGTCCGTCACGTCGATGCGCAGCCCGCCGTCGTCGGATTTGGCCAGGGTCAGCAGGTTTTCGACGAGGTAGCGCATCCGGGCTGTTTCATCGGCGAGGACATCCTTCAACTCGTTCCATGTTGCCCCGGTGGGGTCCGCGGAAGCCACCTCAACCGCAGCACTGAGGGTTGCCAGCGGACTCCGGAGCTCGTGGCTTGCGTCGGAGACAAACCGCCGCTGTTCCTGTTCGGAGGCCTGGAGCCTGTCCAGCATGCTGTTCATCGTCAAGGCCAGTGCCGTAATTTCATCACCCGTCGGCGGCACGTCCACCCGTCCGCTGAGCCTGTGAACGTTGATACGCGATACCTGGTGCCGGATCCGCTGCACCTGTTGCAGGGAACGCCCCACCAGCTCCCACACCAGCAGTCCAACAGCCACGAGCAGCACCGGCGTCAAACCCAGCATGAACCACGCGACGGTTGAGACGGTATCCGCCTGGACCTGGACGGTGGATGCAACCGCCACCGTGTAAGTCTTCCCGCGTACAGGGACGCCCTTGGCGACGACAAGGAAATCCTCGCGGTCGCCCAGTTCGGGCAGTCCGGGCACTTTCTGTGTCAGGATCTCGCCCGCTGATGGCCGCAAGGAAGTCACGGGCTGTGCAGCTCCGGCGGAATCAGAGGATGCGAAAACAGTTCCGGCAGGCGCCAGGATCTGCACGTATTGTCCGGCATGAGCGGTGGTCATGATGTATTCGGCGGCTTCCTCCACGTCATGATCCGCCATCTGGGCGATCACGTCGTCAGCCTTGCGTAGGGCGGCCGTCTCAGTGGATGCGCTGAGATACGTCTGCAACAGGATCAGCAGGATGGACCCGGCGACGAGGAGCGCGACTGCCACCACCACCACCGCGCTGGCCGTGGCACGCTTGCGGACGCCCCAGCGTGTCCTGCCGGAACGGAAGCGCGCCGCAAGGGAGCGGGGACCCGTGCTTTCGGGATCCATGCCTTAAGAATGGTCCGTTCCGGGGCAAGGGACAAACCCCCTTCTGCAGGGTGCGGGAAAGCCCGGTTTCGGGGGGTGAATTCTCAGCTTCCTCTTATCCAGCGCGGCGTACCGTCCTCTTCATGACGGACATGGCGATTCGAACCACCGGGCTGGTCAAGCAGTACGGCGGGAAAACAGCGCTCGACCAGCTAACGCTCTCCGTCCGCCGGGGTGAGATCTTCGGGCTGCTCGGACACAACGGGGCAGGCAAAACGACTGCGGTGAACATCCTGACGACGCTGCTGCCGCCCAGCTCGGGAACGGCATCGGTAGCCGGGCGGGACATTCGGACGCAGCCGGCAGAGGTCCGCCGGGTGATCGGATACCTTCCGGAGAACGTCCAGTTCTATGACAACCTCACGCTGGCTGAGAATTTGATGTTCTTCGCCCAGCTTTCCGGAGTGCGGCATCCAGCCGCCAGGATCCGTGTGGTGCTGGACATTGTCGATTTCCCCGGCCACGAACGTGAGCGCATGGGCACCTTCAGCAAGGGTATGCGCCAGCGTGCCGGCATAGCCCAGGCCATCCTGCATGAGCCGGAGGTCCTGTTCCTTGATGAACCGACGTCCGGCCTGGACCCGCAGGGCGTGGCCACCCTGAGGAGCATCATCATCCGGCTCAACCGGGAGCTGGGGATGACAGTCTTTATGAACACCCATCTCCTGGGGGAAGTGACGCGCACCTGCACGAGCATCGGCATCCTCAGTGCGGGCCGGCTCATCTACCAGGAATCCATCGCCGCGACTTTGAATTCCTTCCCTGGGCAGGACTCCCTTGAGGAGATCTACCTGTCGATTGCAGCCGGAACGCCATAATGAGCGTCTGGGTTGCCACCATCCGGCAGGAGACCGTCGCAGCCAGGCGGGAACGGCTTCCCCAGTTCCTGCTGGTGGTTTTTATGGCCATGGTCGCAGCGTCGGCATTTATCGGTTCCGCCGCAAAGGGCACCGTCACGGCGGTGTATGAGGAGGCCGTGAGGGAGGGGCTGACGTCGGCTCCAAACCCGTTTTCAACAATTTCGCCGTTGTACTATGCCAGGAACACGGTCATCTACATCATCCTGATCGCCGCCCTACTGGCCATCGTCATTGGCGCTCAGTCCACCCTTCGTGACCGCCGGGCCCGGACCATTGACCTGGTGCTTTCCCGGGACGTACCCCCCGCCAAATACCTTGCGGCCAAGCTGGCCGGAACCGGTTTGCTGCTGCTGTTCATCCTTGCCGTTGCCGCTCTTGTGAACGTTGCCTGCATTGCGGTCGCCACCGGTTCCTTTCCCACGCCAGCCCAAGCCGCCCGCATCCTGGCCCTGTTCGGGGTCGCGTGGCTGTTCCTGATCCCCTTCGTCACGCTCGGAATGCTCAACGGCATCCGCTGCGCCACCGCAACCTCCGGGCTCCTGGTGCCGATCGTGGTCTGGAGCATCGTCATCTTTATCCTGCCCCTGCTGGGCACCGCCGCCCATCCCGTCTCCCTGCTGAACCCGGTATCCAAAGCTGCACCCGCGGAGTCAGGTTTTTTCGAACTGACCAGCGCACTGACGGGGCCGTTGTCCCTGGGCGAACAGTTCAAAAGCACCACGGCGCTGATCCTCGAAGATCCCCAGTCAGCTGGCACTGCGGATGGCGGCCTGCTGGTGCTTCTCGGCTTCTTCTTCGCAGCTTGGCTTGCCCTGCTGGTGGCGGGCCCGAGCCATATGAGGAGGGAACTCCATGGCTGAGGTCGGAGTCCTGTGCCGGAAGGAGCTTAAGGACCTTTCCCGCAGCAGGGCAATTGCGATGCTCCTTGTTTTCCTGAGCGCGGTCATCCTCCTCTCCGTGCTGGTCGCGGCCGCGGACTACCGCGTGAAACTCGCGGAGTACACCGCCTATGCTGACGCCCTGAAGGCCGCAGGTGGCTCTCCCACCCCTCCGCCGAACCTCTTCCCCCTGCAGATGCTTCGGGCAGGCATCGAATACCTGGAAATTGTTGGCAGCCTTTTCGCGGTAATCCTCGGCTATGGGCTCGTGGCTAAGGAGAAAGGCAGCAACACACTCCAACTCCTCTTTACCCGGCCGCTTGGCAGGCACGCCTTTGCGGGTGGGAAAATCCTCGCAACGGTCGTCGTCTGGCTCGTGGTGGTGGTGGCCCTGTTTGCCGTGGTCGCCCTGGCCGTCCTGCTGGCCGGCAGTGCACAGCTGGGGGGCCAGGACTTCCTCCGCCTGGCCATCGCCGCAGCGCACACCTGGGTCTACTTCATCATGTGGTCACTCCTGGCCCTTACTCTGGCCTCGCTCACCCGGCAGCCAGCCAGCGGGCTGGTCCTGGCCCTCGTGCTCTGGCTCGTTATCGTCCTGGTCATCCCGCAGATTGGAGACACCATGGACCCGGACAACCAGATCCCCGGCGGCCTCTTCGCCAGCCTGCAAATCGACAGGACGAACGAGAAGGCGCTCCTCACACACTTTGCCAGCTATGAAACCGGGCGCGATTTCGTGGAGCAGACGTCCACCACCAAGCAGTACGAGCGTGCTGTCTTTGCCTACCTGGGAGTCAAAACCCAGTACAACCAGGTGCCCCTCGGCGCCGTCTGGGACGCCACCTCCCACAACAGCCTCTGGCTGTTGGCCACCTCCGTCTTTACAGTGGCCGCAGCTTTCCTTTCCACCACCCGCGAGACCCTACTGAGAAAGCTCCCCTGATATGAAAAAGCTCCTTTCCCTGGTATTCATCGTTGCTGCGGCCCTCATCGGCCTCGTAGCCTGCGAGGCGTCGCAGGGCACCGGCAGCGCGCCGCGCACGGAATCTCCCGCCGCCTCCGGTCCCGCGTCCGGCCCGGCTGTCCTGCCCGTTACGAAGAACCCGATCACCAATACCGGCACAAAAACGGGCCTGGCCATCAGCGAGACCCTGGTGGAGAACAACGTGGACAAGGCGTCAGGCAAGGAGGTCAGCGACAGGCTGCAGTTCACCCTTAAGAACTCCTCTGCCGAAGAGATCACCGGGGTGGAGGTCTACTACACGATGACCGAGACGCCGAGCGGAAAGACCGAGTCCTACTACCAGAAGCTTGATGGGCTGACCATCGCACCCAACAAGGAAGCAACGGTCTACTTCGACAACGAGTCGGGAGAAGGCCACTACCCGGAAAACAAGTTCAGCATCTACCGGACTTCGCCCGAAGAAGTGAAGTTCGATATCGAGGCCAGCGCCCCGGGATTCGCGGCGGCACGGGGAACAGCCGTCAAGGAGGCAGGCCTCGAGGAAGCCGACTAGAACTGAGCCGCCGCCGTCAGGCCCCTGGTTGCTGTTGAAGCTCGCCACCTGCCTGTCTGCCCGACGGCGGGCGGCAGCTTCACGCCGCCCCCACCGGTGCCTGTCACCGGAAGTCGGCGCTGCTGTGCTTCGCTACCTCAAGGAGCTCCTGCTGGCGCTGATCAACATCAAGGAGCACCAGACCTTTATTGGCGGCATCTCCTGGTCAACGTCCTGCTGGTAGCCGGCATGATCACCTACATGTCGCTGCTCCAGCATGTGGGCACCATCGACACGCTCGCCGAGAAGGCCCTCGCCCTCGGGGCTCCGCTGCTCATCGCCCGCGTTCTCTGCTACGTGATTGGCATCGGTTCTGCCTTCGCCTCCTCGACGGCGCTGCTCACCGCTTCTATCCCGCTGGCCGGACCCCTTCTTGCCACCAGCAGCCTCAGTGCCCCCGGAACCGTCGCCGCCCTGGCCATCGCCGCGACCGTCCCGGCTTTGGTGCCCGCCGCCCGCCGTCGGGCTTTAAGACAGGGCCTTTCCCGCTGCTAGAGGCAGACGGGCTGGTAGGCGGGGTCTGCCGGGCCGGAGGAATTGCCGAGGGCATGGGCTACGATCTGGTGCACTACGGGATCGTTCGGCGTCTGGTCGTGTTCAAAGACATCTGCCGGGCACTTGTCCTGGATGGTGATGTTGGTGACCTGCCGGGCCGGACCTGCCAGGAACTGGCTGTTGTAGGGAATGACCACTTCGTCATAGACCGTGGAGATGACCGTGTAGGACGGTCCCCTCACTGTGTCGCCGATGGAGTTGAGCTTCTGCATGAAAACAGAACCTGCCTGCTGGTCGGCACAGGCAGCACAGCCCAGTCCGGTGAAATCGGGATCCTCGACAAAACTCGGGGGCGGGACGATCAGGCCTTCCGTACCGTGATTGGAAGGGGCGATGCCGACGAGCTGATTGACGTACTTCGCGCCGCCGAGGAAGCCCATGTAGTAGCGGGGCATCATGCCGCCTTGGCTGTGGCCAACCAGGTTTACCTTCTTGGCGCCGGTCGCGGTACGGACCACATCCACGAATGGGGCCAGCTCCTTGGCTGATTCTGCCACTGGCGCGGTGGCGTACACACCGTTCGTCTCCCCGTAATTGAGGGCGAAAACGCAGTAACCGGCGCTCTTGAGGTACGGAGACAAAGTTGACCAGTTCTTTTCCATACTCTCGAAGGTTCCCGGCACAAGGATGACCGGATGAGGATGCTCGGCGCTGGGTTTGCAGGACCAGTCGTTGGCTCCCGGCGGGGAAATCTCGATGGCCTGGGCGGGAGCCGCAACCACGGACGTGGCAAGGACGGCGGCGGCGGCAGCGGACAGGACCCGGGTAAGCAGTGACATGGAAACCTCTTTGTTTATGTGCCAACAGGGGTGGCCGGTGCTGGTGGACTTGTAACGCCGTAGCAGCACCGGCCGGGTTTTCCATGCTGGCAGCGCCGCCGCTGCAGCGGACGTGGACTGCACGAACGTGCGGCGAAATTTGTCCTCGGGGCGGGGAGCCTTCCTTCTGGTACTCATAGCGATCGCGCGCATTGTTACTGGTGGGTAGCCACTCGCCAGGCTAAGGACCGTGAACGGGCACTCAGGAGCGTCTGCACGAATGTGCACCGCATTTACCCGGCCTTCAGGCTGGGTTCTCATGCACGCTGGGCTTCGGGGAAACCGGCATCAGGTGATGGGGCGTCCCGGCAAAGCCCGCATCAGGTGATGGGGCGTTTGGGGAAAGCGCGCGGGAGGTGATGGGGCGTTCCGCGAAAGGCCGCATCAGGTGATGGGGCGTCCCGGGAAATGGCGCATTAAGTGAGAGAGGGTCCTATCGTGGGGCTAGAGGGAGGCGCCGCCGCAGATGACGTAGTTCTGGCCCGTGATCGACTTGCCGTGCGGGCCCAGGAGGAACGCAGCCAGGGCGGCGACATCCTCCGGGTCCACCAGGGCACCCAACGCCGGCATCCGCACCGGGGTTGCTGCCCGGCCGGGGTCGTTCAGCATCGGAGTATCGGTCGGCCCCGGGGACAGCACGTTGACCGTGATCCCCCGCGGCGCCAGCTCCTGCGCCCAGGTCCGGCCCAGCCCCATCAGAGCAGCCTTGGTCGCCGCGTACTGGCTCTTGCCCGGCGATCCCGTGGAGGTGCGGCTGCCCAGCAGGACCACCCGGCCGCCGTCGGGCATGGACGGCACCAAGGCATTGGCGAGCACTGAAGCCGCCGCCACGTGCACAGCGAACATCCCCGCG
Organism: Arthrobacter sp. Hb9-2; assembly: GCF_059091165.1. Taxonomy (NCBI): domain Bacteria; kingdom Bacillati; phylum Actinomycetota; class Actinomycetes; order Micrococcales; family Micrococcaceae; genus Arthrobacter; species Arthrobacter sp. Hb9-2. The sequence goes on from NZ_JBNHGJ010000003.1 coordinate 209,113, forward strand.
AACGCCGCGGGATCCAGCTCCCCCAGCGGCGCGGTCCGCTGGAACCCGGCGGCGTGGACCAGCGCATCGGCAGGCCGCAGCCCGGCGACGGCGTCCGCCAGGGACTCGGGCTCGGACAGGTCCGCCCGCAGCCACTCGAACTTTCCGTCCAGCGACGTCGGGGTCCGGCTCAACCCGGTCACGGCCCACCCTTCCGCCAGCAGGCGTCGGGTGATGGCCAGACCGATTCCCGAACTGCAGCCCGTGACCACCGCATGCTGCTCAGCCGGCATCGATTCAGCCAACTCAGTCATTGATGGAGCCATCGTCCAGGCCGCCCGGGGTTTCCGTGCCCTCGTACGCCCACTGCGGATCCACGCGGACAAACTTGATGGCCTGCCGGAAGTAGGTGTACGCGATGTTCAGCGCACCGTCCGGACCCTGGTGGATGGACGGGTAGGAGTATTCGCGGTTGAGCCCGTCGCGGGAGTTGTTGGACAGGCAGTATCCGTCCCCTACGTCCAGGTTGCGGCGGATGGGCCAGGAACGGCCCGAGTCCTCGGAGATGGCAAGGGTCATCGGTGAGCGCGGCGTGCCCCAGAACGCCTTCCGCTCGCCGTCGGACGCAACAGCGGCATCGGGCACCGGCTCGGCCAACTGGCCCTGCTCCTCGGCCAGGCCGTCGTCGTCAATTTCGTCGTAGAGGGACAGCCTGCGCTCGGTGTTCTCTTCCGCACGGCTGTGGTTGTACACCAGGGCCAGCCGGCCGTCGGCGAGCGCGGTGAACTGGATGGAGGAGTTGTTGTTGGGCAGTTCGGTGGGCACCGGCTCGCTCCAGGTGGAGCCGTCGTCGGTGGAGCGGGATTCGTAGATCGAGTCCGCCCAGCGGCTGCGGAACAGGGCCAGCAGCGAGCCGTCGGCCACGGGCTGGATGTTCATGTGGACGCAGCCCAGGCTGCCCGGCAGGACGGTTTCGGTCCAGGTGGCGCCGGCGTCGTCGGAAATCATCACGGCGCTGTCGTCGCTGTTCCCCACCCACTTCTCCCCCGGGACAGTAATGCAGCGGAAGATCGGGACGATCAGGCGGCCGGACGGCAGCACCACCGGCAACTGGCGGACGAACACGCCGCCGGTTTCGTTGGCGGGGAACAGCGTTTCCACCTCGCCCCAGGTGCGGCCGCTGTCCGTGGAGATACGACGGCGGACCTCGGCGGTGTCCTGGTTGCCCGCCTTCTGCGCCGTGTACAGCAGCCAGAGCGTCTGGTCTGGTGCGGTGAACAAGATGGGGTTCTGCTCTGAGCGGGTCGAGTCGTCAGACAGCTGCTGCGGTTCGGACCACTGGCTGCTGCCCGGTTCCAGGGCGGAGAACCAGATGGAGATGTCCGGCACGCCTTCCTGGGTGCCGCCGAACCAGACGCAGCCCAGCCGGCCGTCCGGCAGGGTGAGCAGGTTGGCGGCGTGGCTCTGCACCGTGGGTGCGGGCAGGTATGCGAAGTCGGCGCCGTCGGCCCGCTTCACCTGCCCGTCCGGGGTGATGGTGCTGTAGGCGTCGGTGGAGGTGTTCGTCATGGTTACTGGTCTTCCTTGGTTCCGGCAGCTGAGCGAGCGGCGTCGAGGTGGGACTTGGCGATCTGTTCCAGGTGCGTCAGGTCCGAGGCGATGGTGGTGAAGGTGTAGCCCTGCTTCAGGCGCTGGTTTGCAACAGTGCCGGCGGGAGTGTGGATGCCGGCGGCGATGCCTGCGGAGGCGGCTGCCTCGGCGATGGTCTCCAGCGCGGCGTTGAATTCGGCGTCGACGGCGGGGTCCCCGGGAAAGGCCCCGCCCACAGCGATGGCGAGGTCGGACGGGCCAACGTAGATCCCGTCCAGGCCCGGGGTGGCGCAGATTTCCTTGACGTTGGCCAGCCCCTCCGGCGTCTCGATCATGGCGAACACCAGCGTGGTGGCATTGGCGTCCGCAGGCTTGGGCCCGATCCGCAGCGCCGAGCGCATCGGCCCGTAGGAGCGTCCGCCCAGCGGCGGGTACTTCGCTGCGGCCACGGCAGCGGCGGCGTCTGCGGCGTTGTTGATGAGCGGGACGATGACCCCCACGGCGCCGGCGTCGAGTGCCTTGCCGATCGCGGTGAAGTCGTTGGCCTCCACCCGGACCATGCCGACGGCGGTGTGCCCGGCGTCGATGGCCATCAGCCCGTTGAGCACGCCCGAGTAGCCAAGCAGTCCGTGCTGCGCGTCAAGGGCCACGTAGTCGTAGCCGACCCGGCCGATGCGTTCAGTGGCCACGGGCGCGTCCAGCACCGCCCAGTAGCCCACCGCCTGCTCACGGGCGCGGATCTTGCGGGCGAATTCGAGGGCCAGTTCGGAGGTCATCAGAGTCCTTCAGTCAGTGTCGGTCAGGAAAGAAGTCGGTTCAGTCGGTCAGGAGAGTGTCAGCGGTTGTAGGCGGGCATCGGTCCGCGCAGTGAGGTGCCCACGGCGTCGCAGGCTTCCACGACGTCGGCCGGCAGCGGCCCGTTGGCCACGGCGGCGATGTTGGCGCGGAGCTGTTCCACCTTGGACCCGCCCAGCAGCAGGGAGCCCACGCCCTCGCGGTAGGCCAGCCAGCGGAGGGACAGCTCGGCCAGCGAAACCCCGGCGCCGTCGGCGAGGCGGGACAGCTCCCCGATCGCGTCGAACAGCTGCTTGTCCCAGTAGCGCTGCGTGTACATGGCGGCGAGCTTTGAGTCACCGTAGCGGCCCTCGGTGGGCTTGGCGTCGAAACTGTGCTTGCCGGTGAGCAGCCCGCCGCCCAGCGGGTTGTAGACCATGGTGTGCACGTTGTGGGTGGAAGCGAACTCCAGGTACTCCTCCTCCAGCCGGCGGGCCACCAGGTTGTACAGCTGCTGTGCGACGACGGGCCGCGGCGCCCCCACTTCGCGCGCCGTGTGGATGACGTCGGCGATCTGCCAAGCGGCGAAGTTGGACACGCCCAGCGCGCCGATCTTCCCCTCGGCAACCAGGTCACGAACCGTGGACAGGGTGTCAGAAAGCGGCGTGGAACGGTCCGGCTGGTGCAGGTAGAACAGGTCGATGCTGTCCGTTCCCAGCCTGCGAAGACTCCCCTCCACGCTGGCGCGCAGCCCGGACGGCGAGAGCGGCGTATTGGAGCCGTGGTCCGCGTGCGGCATGCCGGCCTTGGAAGCCAGGATGACGCCGTCGCGCTTTCCCTTCAAAAGCCGCGCAAGCATCTCCTCGGTCACACCTCCCACGTAGGCGTTGGCGGTGTCGATGGTGGTGATGCCGGCGTCGAGCGCTTCCTCCAGCATCCGGCCGGCGGTGGCCTCGTCGACGGTGTCGCCGAACGTCATGGTTCCCAGGACCAGCCGGGAGATGGGAAGTTTCAGGCCGTCCACCTGGGCGCCTTCGGGCTGCGTGCTCATGCGTTGATTCCTCGTGGTTGCGTAATTCAATACGGACTAAGCCTGGTTGGCGAGCGCCAGGGACCGGACCAGATGGCGCGGCTTCAGGCCCGTCATGGTGGAGGGGTCCAGTGCCGCGCGACGGAGTTTGCGGGTGTAGTCCTCCTTGGGGGCGGTCAGGACGGACGCGGTGGTGCCGTGTTCCACCAGCTTGCCTTTCTGCATCACCATGACGCTATCGCTGATCTCCTGCACCACGCCGAGGTTGTGCGAGATGAACACGTAGGTGATGCCGGTTTCGTCCTGGATGGACTTCAGCAGTCGCAGCACCTGTGCCTGCACGGATACGTCCAACGCGCTGGTGGCCTCATCGCAGACCAGCAGTTCGGGCTTGGAGGCGAGCGCCCGGGCGATCCCGATGCGCTGGCGCTGCCCGCCGGAGAACTCCCCCGGGTGCTTCTCCAGGGACCGGACGGGCAGGCCCACCTGGTCAATCAGCTTGGCGGCGGCCTTGTGGCGTTCGGCCTTGGACCGGACGCCCTGCAGCTTCAGCGGCTCGGCCACGATCTCCTGCGCGGTCATGTGCGGGTCCAGCGAGCCGTACGGGTCCTGGAACACCATCTGGAACTTGGAGCGCATCGGCCGCAACTTGGCCTCGCTCATGGACGCGATGTCCGTGCCGTCCAGGTCAATCCGCCCGCTGGTGGGGGTCACCAGCCGCATGAGTGCCTTGGCAATTGTGGACTTGCCACAGCCGGATTCACCCACGACGGCGATCGTCTTGCCTTTGTCCACGGAGAAGGACACGTCCTCAACGGCCCGGAAGGTCCCGCCCGTCACGTGGTAATCCACCACCAGGTTTTCGACGGCGAGGAACGGCTTACTCATGGGTTGCTCCGGTCTGGGTCAGGGCTGGGTCAGTGGTGGTGGAGGAGCCGCCCGTGGCGGAGGATCCGGCGGCGTGCGCAGCGTGGCGGCCGGAAGCAGGGGCGGGCGTTTCGTCCCACGGCCCCAGCACCGGCACGGCGGCCAGCAGGTCCCGCGTGTACTGGGTGGCGGGGTGGTCCACGATCTGCTGGACCTCGCCGGACTCCACAAACGAGCCGTCCTTCATCACGTGGATGCGGTCCGAGATCAGCCGCGCCACGCCGAGATCGTGCGTGATCATCAGGATGCCGATGCCGCGCTGTTCCTGGAGTTCCAGCAGCAGGTCCAGGATGCCGCCCTGCACGGTGACGTCCAGGGCCGACGTCGGCTCATCCGCCACCAGCAGCTGCGGTTCGGAAGCCAGCGCGATGGCGATGAGCACACGCTGCAGCATGCCGCCGGAGAGCTGGTGCGGGTACTTCTTCAGCTGCTTCTCCGGGGTGGGGATGTGCACCTGCTCCAGGAGCCGGATGGCACGGGCCTGCAGGGCGCCCTTGTCCTTGGCGGAGGCGGCGCCGGCAATCCGGATGGCCTCGAAGAGCTGGTTTCCGATCGAGTGGACCGGGCTCAGCGCCGTCATGGGGTCCTGCGGGATCAGGGCGAGGGTCTTGCCGCGCACCTTGTTGATGGCCTTGGGATCAGCGCTGATGTCGACGCCGTCAATCTTCACGGTGCCGGACAGTACCGCCAGGTCCTCGGGCAGCAGGCGGAGGATGCCCATCGCCGTCGTGGACTTGCCGGAGCCGGACTCACCGATGATGGTGACCGTCTCGCCCCGGTGGATGCTGAAGCTGACGGAATCCACGGCGCGGATGATGCCGGCGTCGGTGATCAGTTCCACCTGGAAGTCGCGGACCTCGAGGAGCGGCTGCTCCGTGAAAGAGGTAGCAGTAGTCATGTCAGGCACCCTTCTTCTTGCGGCGGGGACGGTCGCGGAGGCCGTCGCCCAGCAGGTTGACGCCCACCACCATGAGCACGATCACCAGGCCGGGCAGGGTGACCATCCACCAGGAGGTGGTGATGTAGTCCTGGCCGTCTGAGATGATGCGGCCCCAGGTGGCGAAGGGGCGCTGCGGGCCGGCACCCAGGAAGGACAAAGCGGACTCGAGCAGCACGGCCTGGGCCAGCAGCAGCAGGACCACCAGGGTTGCCTGCTTGATCACGTTGGGGATGATGTGCTGGATCAGGATCTGGATCCGGTGCAGGCCCAGGATCCGGGCGGCGGAGACGTACGGCTTTTCGCGTTCCACCAGCACCATGGAGCGGGTGAGGCGGGCAACTTCGGGCCATTGGGCGATGGCGATCACGAAGGTGATCACCGGGATGGAGGGGCCGAACAGGGCCACCACCAGCAGCAGCATCATCAGCAGCGGCAGGGACATCTGCGCTTCGAGGACACGGGAGACGATGGTGTCCACCCAGCCGCCAAAGTAGCCGGCGGCCGCGCCGAGGATGATGCCGATGGCGCCGGAGACCAGCACGGCCAGCAGGCCGATGGTCAGTGACACCTGGCCGCCGTGCAGTACGCGGGAGAGGAGGTCGCGGCCCAGTTGGTCGGTGCCGAACAGGTGCCCGTCAGTGAGCGGCGGCAGGCGCCGGGCGCCGAGGTCCTGGAAGTTGGCGTCCGGCAGCGGAAGCACCTGGGCCAGGATGATCGGGATGATCACCAGCAGGGTGCAGATGGTGCCCACGATGAGCTTCCACTTGGCGGCATTACGACGGCGGGTGGCGCCTGCCCTGGCGATGTCCGCCTTGGTGACGGCGCTGGGGCTGGGTTGCCGGGCCGGTTGCGCTGCGGTAGGTGTTGCCGTGTCGAGGCTCATGCTGTGGCCGCCTTTCCAAGACGAACGCGGGGATCAAGAAGCGGGTAGGCGAGGTCGATGAGCAGCTGGACGCCTACCGCGAGCAGCGCGGTGAGGAGGACCGTGGCCTGGATGAGGGGGTAGTCGCGGGTCTCGAGCGCCCGGACAATCAGGGAGCCGACGCCGGGCCAGGCGAACACCACCTCGACGACGACCACACCGTTGAGCATCGCGGCGAACCGGGTGCCGAGGGCGGTGAAGACGGGGATGGCGGAGTTGCCCATGGCGTAGCGCCAGGTGAGCACGGAGTTCTTAACGCCGCGGGAGCGTGCCACCGTGAGGAACGGAGCGGCGAAGTTGGCCGTCATTTCCCGCCGGACCATGCGGGAGATCAGGGCGATCTGCAGGATGGCGATGGTGATGGTGGGAAGGACCAGTCCGCCCCAGGTGGCGAAGCCGGAGGCCGGGAAAATGGGGATCAGCACGGCGAAGCCGGTGAGGAGCATGATGCCGGTCCAGAAGTCGGGCATGGACTGCCCGGCGATGGTCAGCACGTTCACGCCGAGTTCCTTGCCGGTGTCCGGGCGGCGGGACATCCACACACCCAGCGGGATGGCGACGACGGCGGTCAACAGGATCGCGGCGGTGGCGAGGGTCAGCGTGTAGGGCATCCGCTCGGCCACCACCTGCATGGCCGGGGCCTGGAAGGAGTAGGACTGGCCCAGGTTGCCGGTGAACAGCTGCTGCAGGAAGATCCAGTACTGCTCCAGCACCGGCCGGTCCAGGCCGAACTGCTCCCGCACCGCGGCGAGCTGTTCGTTGCTGGCCAGCGGGCCGGCGTAGGAAACGGCGGGATCACCCGGGGCCATGCGGATGAGGATGAAGACGGTGGACACAGTGAGGAACACGGTCAGCAGGCCCTGTCCCAGGCGCTTCAGGATGTAGTTCGTCATGGCTTAGGCCTCCAGCCGGACATCAACGAGGGGATAGGAGTTGGTGGGTGCCAGGCTGATCCCGGACACCCGCTCCCGGTGGGCGAGGACGGACTTGGGGACGAACGCCCAGGCGCAAGGCCAGGTGTCCCACACGGCCTGCTGCGCGTCGTTCAGCAGTTCTGTCCTGCGGGCCGGGTCCGCTTCGGCGGAGGCGGCCTGAATCTTGGCGGTGACCTCGGGGATCACGTAGCCCTGGTAGGTATCGCGGGTGGCTTCCTTTTCCGGGGTGCCGGAGTACATGCCCTGCAGCATGGTGATGGCCAGGCCGGTGGGGCTGGGGTAGCCGTTGCCCAGGAGGTCCCAGTCGCCCTGCTTGCCCTGGCGCCAGGCCAGGATGTTGCCGCCGGGTTCGAACTGCTGCAGCTCGGCCTTGACGCCGATCTTGCCGAACATCTCCACCAGGGCCTCCATCACGGAGGTGTCGGAGGCGAACTCGCCGGTTTCCCAGATGATCTTCAGGGTGAGGTCCTTGACGCCGAGCTCGGCGAGGGTGGCCTTGGCCTTCTCGGGATCGTAAACGTACTCGCCGGTCTTGTAGTAGCCGGTCAGGCTGGAGGGTGTGACGCCCTCGGCCTGGGTGACGGAGTCCACCAGCACGTCCCGCACCAGCGCCTCGCCGTCGATCGCCATGCTCAATGCCTGGCGGACGCGGGGATCGGCCAGAGGATGACCGGCGGGCTTGCGGAAGTTGAAGAAGATCTGGTTCAGGCGGAGGCTGGACGCTTCCTGGAGTTCGACGCCGGGAAGTCCGGCGAGCTGTTCCCGGGAGTCGGGCGTGATGGAGTCGATGACATCCACCTCGCCGCTGCGCAGGGCGATGACGCGGCTGGATTCCTCGGGGAGGAACCGGACTTCCACGTTGTCCACCTGCGGCGCCGGGCCCCAGTAGTTCTTGTTGCGTTCCAAGCTGTAGGTGCCGGCACCGCGGTTGAACTTAGTGACCACGTACGGGCCGGTGCCCAGGCCTTCCTGCAGTTCCTCCGGCTTGTTCTGCGCGGCCGGGGTTATCAGGATCATGCTCATGAGCGAGTCCAGGATGGGGACGGGCTTCTTGGAGACCATCTTGAAGGTGCGGTCATCCACCGGCACCACCTCGGGGAATTCCGGGAAGAAGCCGGCCACAAAGGAGCCCTGCACCTGCTGGTACATCGTCAGGGCGGTGGAAACGTCCTCCACCTGCACGGGGCTGTTGTCCGAGTAGCGGATGCCTTCGCGGAGGGTGACTGTCCATTCGGTGGGCCCGGTCATCTCGAAGCGTTCGGCCAGGACCAGGATGGGCTTGGTTTCGGGGCCGATGGCGGTGAGGCCCTGGCGGACTGCGCGCTGGACGGTGACGGCGGCGTCGAACTGGTTGAGCTTGTTGTCCAGGCTGACCAGGGAGCGGTTGAGGGCCAGGGTCAGGGTGCTGGGACCCGGCAGGCCGGTGGGGCCAGCACAGCCGGCAAGGCCGCCGGTGCCCAGCAGAAAACCGGCCGCGGCGCCGAACTGCAGCAGGCGGCGGCGGGAAATCTCACTTCCTTGAGGAAGAACGGTCATCGTTGACCTCTCGGTAGATCGGGGACGGCTGCCGGCCGGATGGCTGCGCCGAATGTTGTGTCCATCACTTTGCCACTCCTGCGCAAATTGCGCAACCCCTCTAGCGTGATTCGCGCAACCATGTCATGATGAATGCATCCCGCCACAGCGCGGGCCCCAGCCGACGACGAGAGGAGCAACGTGGCTTCCGTATTTGTGCAGGCCGACGATTTCTCCGGCGCCGCCGAGGTTGGCTCCTGCTTTGTCCAGCACGGACTGAGTGCGCAGGTCCTGCTGGGCACCCACAGTGTTCCGGAAACGCACGACGGCGACGCCTCCTTCCCGGAGCCTGTCGCCGACGTTGTGGTCACCGATACGCACTCCCGTGGGCTTGCCGAATCTGCTGCCGAGGCTCTGGTCAAGGAAACGTTTGCCGCCCCCGACGCCGCCAGTGCGCGGGTGCTGTTCAAGAAGATGGACTCCTTATGGCGCGGCAATGTGCGCGCGGAAGTTTCCGCACTGACAGGACTTGGTTTCCATGCCGTTGTTGCCGGGGCACTCCCCCAGCTGCAGCGGTCCGTAGTTGACGGCCGGCCCCTTGTTGCCGGTACTCCCCTCATGGAGACGGACCTTTGGCAGGCCGAGCTTTCGGCCCCGCCAGCGGACATTCCGTCCCTCCTCCGCCCGGAGGATCCGGCCTCGGTCCATACCCTTGACCTGACCCAGGTCCGGTCGGGCTCGCTGACCGCCACACTGTCAGCGCTACTAGACTCCGAGCAGCCCGCCTTGGTAGTGGCTGACGGTGAAACAGCCGAGGACCTGGAGTCACTGGTGGACGCCCTGCTGGAACTCGACTTTACGGCCGGCAACCGCCGCATCGCTCTCGTGGGTACCGGGGGAACAGCGGACGTCCTCGCGCAGCACTGGGCTGCACAAGTTGCGCGAAACGCGCACATTGCGGATAAAGCTGAAGCAGGCACCGCGAAACCGCAAGAAACCACAAGGCCGGTGCTCGCCGTCGTCGGCTCCGCGTCTGGAACTGCCCAGGCGCAGCTGGCCGAGCTGGAGGCCCGTGGCTTCGAAGTCATCAGGCTGCACCCGCAGTACGCCGGCGCCACTGGTGCCTACGGACCCCAGCTGCAGGAAGCAAGGGTGGCTCTGGCCGCGGGCACCGACGTGGCCGTCACCCTGGCGGCAGGAAAAGTGGACCCGGCACGCGCCGCCAGCATCGTGCAGGCCCTCTCCTCCTTCGCCGCCAAGGCAGCAGATGGACTGGAGGCAGACCTGATCCTCACTGGAGGCGAGACGGCCCGGGAAGTCCTGGACGCCGTCGGCCACCAAAGCCTGGTGCCGCTTGCAGCGGTGCAGCACGGCGCGGTGCTGAGCCGTGCCGATGACGGAACGCTGGTGGGCACCAAGCCCGGCAGCTTCGGTGATGACCTCGCCCTCCTACAGCTTTACGACGAAATCCGGGAGCGCCGCGGCCGGTCCGCGCAGGCTCCCGCCAGCACCCTTCCCAGCAAGACTTCCGAACGATCTGGAGCAGACATGACAACCGAAGCAAGCAAGACCGAGCAGAACGAACTCCCCTACGTGGCAGTGACCATGGGCGACGGCGCCGGGGTGGGGCCGGAGGTGGTGGTGGCCGCCGTGTTGGATCCGCAAAGCAACGCCGAGTGCCGGCCCGTGGTGATCGGCGACGCGCTGCGCCTGCGCCAGGCCGCGGACGTCCTGGGTATCGAGGCGGACATCCAGAGCATTGAAAACGTTGAGGACGCGGTGTTCACGCCGGGCCGGGTGAACGTGATCGACCTGGCGCTGCTGCCGGAGGACCTGCCGTGGGGCCAGCTCTCCCCCGTGGCCGGGCACGCCGCGTACGAATACATCCGGGTAGCCAGCGAGCTGGCGATGGCCGGAAAAGTGCAGGCCATCTGCACCGCGCCGCTGAACAAGGAGGCGCTGCACTCGGCCGGGCACATCTTCCCCGGACACACCGAGCTGCTGGCGCACCTGACGGGCACGGAGGAAGTGTCCATGATGCTCTCCACCCCCAAGATCCGGGTGATCCACGTGACCACGCACATCGGACTGATGGATGCCATCCGCAAGATCAATCCGGACCTGGTGGAGCGCACCATCCGCCGCGGCCACGAGGCCCTGGTCCGGGCGGGCATCCCGAACCCGAAGATCGGCGTCTGCGCCATCAACCCCCACGCCGGCGAGAACGGCCTGTTCGGCCAGGGCGAGGAAGCGGAGAAGATCGAACCGGGCGTGAAAGCTGCGCAGGCTGCCGGGATCAACGCGGTTGGCCCGCTGCCCGCGGACACGCTGTTCTTCCTGGCCGGCCGGGGCGATTACGACCTTGTGGTGGCCATGTACCACGACCAGGGGCACGGCCCGGTGAAGGTGCTGGGCATCGAGGCCGGCGTGAACATCACGGTGGGCCTGCCGGTGATCCGCACCTCCGTGGACCACGGCACCGCCTTCGACATCGCCGGCAAAGCCATCGCCGATTCCCGCTCCATGGTGGAGGCGCTGCACCAGGCCGCGGAGATGGCCACCCGGCCTGCCGTCGCCGCGTAGGCGTTGCTGCGGGGACTGGGCGGGGGCCGGAACTAGCATGGTTACCACTGCCACGGGAAGGAGACCAGGAATGCTGAGCGCAAACGCGCGGCGCGAGGAGATCTACCACCTCGCCGTGACCACCGGTCTGGCCTCCGTGGAGGAACTGTCCGCCCGGTTCGAGGTGACCGCGTCAACCATCCGGCGCGACCTGGCTTTGCTGAACGGGCAGGGCCGGCTGGCCCGCACCTACGGCGGCGCCATGGCGCTGGGCGCGCACCCGGAAGCGTCCCTGCGGCAACGCACCGGCGAGGCGTTCGAGCAGAAGCACGCCATCGCCCGCTGGGCAGCTTCCGTGATCCGGCCCGGGGAAAACGTCCTGCTCGACGCCGGCTCCACCGTGGGTGCCCTGGCCCACGAACTGCGCGGGTTTGAAAAGCTGTCCGTGACCACCCCGGGCATCAACACCATGCAGGAACTGGCCGAGTCCGAGGGCATCGAGGTGGACTGCCTCGGCGGCCGGCTGCGCAGCCTTTCGCAGAGTTTTGTGGGACCGCTGGCCGAGGCGGCGCTGGAACGGATGAGCTTCGACCGGGTGTTCCTCGGCGCCGACGCCGTCACCGCCGAAGACGGCATCTGCGAGGCGGACCACGCCCAGACCCGCCTCAAGGAGCTCATGGCCCGGCGGGGCCAGGACGTCTACGTCCTGGCGGACTCGTCCAAGCTCGGCCAGCGGCCGTTCCACGCATGGGCACGGCTGGCGCTGCCCTGGACGTTGGTAACGGACGACGGCGCCGACCCCGGGCAGGTGCACAAGTTCCGGGACACGGGGGTTGAGGTTGAGGTGGCGTCCGTAAGCGGCTGAGCCTGTGCCATGCCCAGTAGGTCCTGATAGTACGATCTCCCTAGCTTCTGACGAAGCGGCAGCTTCACAAGTGAGGACGAGTTGGGGGACAAACAATGCAGGAACTGAAGCGCATCTACTGGACACGCCTGGGCCTTCGCCTTACTTTCGCTGCCATGGTGGCGTGGCTGTTCGCCTCAGCCATCCTCGCCCTCATTCCCAAACCGAACGTGAGCACCGGTGCGCGGCCATCATCTGCGGCAGAAGTCCTGCGCGGGCTCGTCGATAGTGTCGTCGCTGCAGCTACCCTGCCGGCTGTTTTCACAGTACTCGTCGTCATCATTGCCGCAATTATTGTTGGCCGGGATGTTCGCCGCCGGGATCCGGTCCGCCGCTTCACCCGCCAGCAGCGTCGCGAGGGTATGGCCCGGGCCGGCGGACAGTGTGAGATGGAGGCAGGTTTCCGGCGGCGTTGTTCCCGCCCCGCTGAGCACGGCGACCACTTCTATCCCTGGTCCAAGGGCGGGTCCACCAGCCTGCAGAACTTTGTGGCCGCCTGCGCCAGGTGCAACCGCGCCAAGGGCGCCCGGATCCCCACACCAGGCCAGCAGGAGAGGCTCGCACGACGACGGCGGGACTACCTGCCGCCAATGTCTTCCGTCAGCGTCGGTGAACGGCAGCCCCTCCCCTGACTTCAGTCTGGCTCGGGAACTTGGCGGGGTGCGTCCGGTTGGCGGCGCCCGGTCAGGAATCAAGCCGCCTGCGCAGGAGGCAGAACTCGTTGCCCTCTGGGTCGGCGAGGACGTGCCATTGCTCGTCGCCCGTCTGCCCGACGTCGGCCGGGCGGGCCCCCAGGGCAAGCAGGCGTTCCAGCTCGGCGTCCTGGTCCCGGTCCACAGGGTTGACGTCGATGTGCAGCGGGAGGCGCCCCGGCCGCGGGTTGCTGCTCGGGCTCAGAATGATGGTTGGCTGCAGGCCGCCGAACCCGGCGTTCGGCGGGCCGATCTCGATGGCTCCGTCCTCCCTGTCCAGCTCGACATATCCGAGGACCTCGCTCCAGAACCCTGCCAGGAGTTCCGGATCGGCACAGTTGAGAACCAGTTCGCTGATACGGGAGACCATGGACCCCAGTGTACGGAGGCCTTGCCCGAACAGTCAGCAAACGCAGGCTTGTCTAACAAACCCGTCACACCGGTAGGCTGGAACTCCCAAGACCCACAAAGGGAGGCATAACGTGCACCAGGACGCCGCCCGGTTCCTGTCCCAGCCGGTGGCCGCCCAGCCCGGCTCGCCCCTCCGCGTCGCGGTGTACTCAAGGATCGCCGAAGCCATCCGCAACGGCCTCCTCACGCCCGGCTCCATGATCCCCACCGAAACCGAACTCGGCGCCGACATGAAAGTCAGCCGCACCGTGGTCCGGGAAGCCCTCATGCTGCTCGAGGAGGACGGGCTCATCAGGGCGCGGCGCGGCGTCGGGCGCTTCGTCTCGGACACGCTCCCCCGCATCGGCATCGAACGCATCCGCCCCTTCGAGGAAGTCCTCGGCAGCCCCGGGCAGCAGCTCGAGGTCAAGCGCATCCAGGTGGTGCGCCAGCCCGCGTCCGAGTTCGCCGCCCCCGGCGTCGGCGTCGAACCGGGCACCGACTGCTGGCTCTGGGAATCCGTGCTGATCCGCGACGGCGAGGCAATCGCCCACCTGCAGGAAAACATCTCCGCCCAGCCCGTCAGCCTCGGCAAAAGCGCGGCCGCGCCCCTTGACGTAAAGGACGACGGCGGCGCCACCTTGCTTGCCGCGCTCAACAACCAGGTGGGCCGGCTGCCCGGGCCGGGCGAGTGCCAGATCAGCCTCAGCCAGGTGGGCCCCAGCCGCGCGAAACTGCTGGACCTGCGCCCGTCCGATCCCGTCCTGGTCCTCACCCAGTACGTTCGATACGGCAACCAGCCCTTCTACCTGGCCAAGTGCCTGATCGCCGCCAGGGCCGGGCACCTCTCCGTGATGCAGTCGTTGCAGTCTTAGGGCGTGTTCGGCTTGGTCCCTGCTGTGGTGTTTCTCCGGCTGACCTCAGTGGCGCCCGTATAGGTCAGCTCCGCGGCATTCCTATAATCAGGGAATGAGGCCTCATCCGCAGGTATTGATTGAGCGCGCGGTGCAAGAGTACGGGGAGGCCGAAGTCATTGACTGGGCGGCGTCGCTGCTTTCCGGACAGGTCGTTCAGGAGCACCTTGATATCGGCCTGCTTGGCGGATCGACGGGTTGGGCGCCGTACTGGAGCAGGGTGTGGGGTGCGAGAGCCTTCCTTTATGTGTGGAACGAATCAGCAGCCCCATCTGTCATTGGCGGTCTCAGTGATGAGCACTGGCGAGTCCGGGAGATGTGCGCCAAAGTCTGCCGCCACCGGGAGCTGACACAGGGATCGGCCGCACTGGTCGAACTGGCCACAGATGAGAACGAGCGCGTGCGATTGTCAGCGCTGCGGGCTATCGGCGACATTTGTGAGGCGGATTCGGCGGGCCCCCTGCTAGCCAAGCAATTTCCGCATCACCGCGAAGCGGCTGTTGCGGAAGCTGCACTGCGCCGCATGGAGCAGAGGCTGGATCGGCGGCTGCATTGACTCTGCCCTCGGCGAGCGTGCAAGACTGCTCCTGGCAGCTGCGGGCAGCACTGTCATCTTTGTGAATACTCCTAAATCCAGAGGAGGCACCGTTGAACGACGAAACGGGCCAAAGCGACCAGATCAACCCTGAGCCGCCTGCGGCTGGTGACGAAACGGCTACGCTACTGGGGTTTTTGGAGCGACAGAGGTCCACCTTTGCGTGGAAAACCGGTGGGCTTGATCAGGTCGGTTTGCGGGCGACCCTGGCCCCCTCGTTGATGACTCTGGGCGGCCTGCTTAAGCACTTGGCCCGTTTCGAGGACGACATGTCTACGGAATGGTTGCATGGCCGGAGGCAACTGCCGCCGTGGAACGCCGTGGACTGGGATGCCGATCCTGACTGGGATTGGAACTCGGCCGGCGAGGATTCTCCCGAAGAGCTTTATGCAAGGTGGCGCGACGCAGTGGTCCGCTCCCGTGCCCTATTCGCGGAGGCGCTTGCAGACGGTGGTCCGGGCCGTCAGGGCACAGTTGCTTCCAACCCCGACGTCGAGCTTCCGAGTCTGCGCTACATCCTGCTCAACATGATTGAGGAATACGCACGGCACAACGGCCATGCCGACCTCCTCCGGGAGTCGGTAGACGGCCTCGTGGGACAAGACCCGCCAACGTGAAGCCATGCTCCCCCAGCAGCCATGCAACGGCCTTTCGTACGCCTTCTGGCACAGACCGTCCCCGGAGTTTTTGTCCAGCTATGCCGACTTGAACCGTCCGGAACCCTGCATAGCTGGACAAAAACTCTTAGTGGGTGGGCCGGGCGTTAGGCGGCCGACCCGGCTGAGGCGAGCGCCGCCGTCGTACGCTGCTCGAAGCCAAGCAGCGTCTCCACCAGGTGCGGCACGAAGTCCTCCTCGAGCGAGAGCACCACACGGCACCGCGCCCCCGCCACCGGAGGGTAGCCCGCGTACAGCCCCCGGAGGTCGCAGATGGTCTGCCCGCGGCCCGGCCCGTCAGAGGTGTCGACGGCGGCGCGCACCACGGGCGCAACAGCGGCCTTCACAGCGCCGACAGCGAGCGCCGCCGCCAAGGGATCGTGCATGGCGGAGCACGGCCGGCCGTAGATGTCCTCGTAGAACCGGAAGTAGTAGCCGAGCATCTCCCCCAGCACCTGCGCCACCGGCGACGAGGACGCCAGCAGCGACTGCCGGTGCGGCTCCTCCAAAACGGACGTCATGGTCACGTCCAGCGGCACCAGGGTCACGTCCCAGTCGGCGGCCAGCACCAAGGCGGCGGCCTCGGGGTCGTTGAAGATGTTGGCCTCGGCCACCGGGGTGATGTTCCCGGGAGCCAGCGCCGCCCCGCCCATCACCGTCACCGACTCCACCAAAGATGGCAGGGAAGGCTCCAGCCGGAGCGCCTCGGCGATGTTGGTCAGCGGCCCGATCGCCAGCACGCGCAACGAACCCGGGTACATACGCGCCAACCGGACCAGCATCTCAGCCGCGGACTCCTCAGCAACGGAAGCAGCCGCCGTCGTCAGCGTTACCTCCCCGATCCCGTTCTCCCCGTGCACCCACGGCGCCCCGCCGCCGAAGGAACCGGCAATAGGGTCGTGCGCACCAAGGGCCACCGGCACATCTTCGAATCCGGCAAGCGCCAGCAGGTCAAGGGTGTTTCGGGCGCCGGCGGCGGCACGGACGTTGCCGCTGACGGTCCCAATGCCCTTCACGTCGGCGGATGGGGCGGCCAGCAGGTAGGCCAGAGCGAGGGCGTCGTCGATGCCGGTGTCGCAGTCCAGGTAGAACGGGGCGGGCGTGGTCATGGTGGTTCTCCTACGGTAAAAGGGGTTAGACGGTCTCGCCCTTGGGGGCGGCGACGAAGAGGCTGACGGTGAACGCGGCGGCGGTGATGGCCACCGAGATCCAGAGGGCGGTGGCGTACCCGGCTGACGTGGCCTGGGCGGCGAACGGCGCCACGAGGACGACGCCGAGGCTCGCCCCGATGCCGAACGAGGCACCGTTGATGCCGGGCAGGGCGGCCGGGGCTTCCTTGGGTGAGAGGAGCACCGAGAGCCCGTTGATGGCGGTGAGGAAGAAGCCGTTGTAGAAGATGCCCAGGGCCGCGACGGCGATCAGCACCGCCGCCTGGTTGTCCGAGAACGTGGCGGTGGCGATGGCGCAGGCCAGACTGAGCCCCGTGCCAAACCGGAGGGTCTTGATCCAGCCGCGGCGGTCGGCTAGCCATCCCGCTAAAGGCGCGGCAAACACGCCGATCAAAGCGGCGGGGGTGAGGAACAGCAGCGCCGAGATGGAGGCGGTGAGCCCGAAGCCGCCGTCGGGGTCCTGGCTGAGCAGCACAACGGTGAAGTTGATGATGGCGAAGATGCCGGCCAGGGTGAGGACGGTGGTGGCGATGACCGGCCACACCTGGCGGGAGCGCAGGTGGTGGACGGCGATCAGCGGGTGGCTGCGGCGTTTCTCGATCAGCCAGAAGGCGGCGAAGGACGCGACGGTGCCGGCCAGCAGCGCGAGCGTGCTCGGTGCAAGCCAGCCAGCGGCCGAGCCGCCGGAGACAAAGTAGGTGGTGAACACCAGGAACAGCGAGAGGGACCCGGCGCCCCACCAGTCCATGGCGCCGCGCACGCCCTGCGGCCGTCCGGCCGGGACGATTTTGAAGATGCAGCCGGCGGCGATGGCGGTGAGGACAAGCACGACGACGAAGATGGACCGGAAGCCGAGCGTCTCGGCCATGAGCCCGCCCACGTAGCCGTCCACGCCGCCCACTCCCCCGTTGATGGCGGCGATGATGCCCACGGACGTGCCGAAGACTTTGGCGTGCAGGTTTTCGCTGAGCACGATGTAGGCGAGAGCGAAGACGGCGCTGGAGACGCCCTGCAGGAAGCGGCCGGTGACCAGCAGCGGCAGGGTGGGGGCGGTGATGCAGAGGATGGTGCCGGCGCCCATGATCCCGAGGACCAGGAGCAGCGCGGCGCGGCGGCCGATGAAGTCGCTCCACCGGCCGATCACGGGCCCGGCGATGGCGCCGGCGAGGAAGAACATGGACTGGACGGGGGCGGCGCTGTCCGCACCCTGGGCGAACTCGGCGGCGATCTGCGGCAGTGCAGGGGTGACCATGCTGGCGTTGAGCTGGAAGGACAGCACGCCCAGCAGCAGGGTGGAGATCAGCAGGGCGGCCCGGCGGCCGGCGAATTTGGCTTGGTCTTCGGGAAGGACGACGGCGGAGGCGGCTTCTGCGGGAGGCGCGGCGGCCGCCGGGGTTGGGGTGTTCACATCAAACTCCTTTGTTCTGCAGGCGGGTCCTGCGTTTGAGATGTGAGTTGTTATACAACCATGTATGACTGACAAGTACAACTATGGTCTACACTAATTCTCAATCCGGCCGCTTCCGGCCCCTCCCCCGTTAGGACTTCCCATGAGCACTCAACCTCCTGCCGTCACCGTTGTCGGCAGCATCAACCTGGACCTGATCGCCACCGCCGCGCGGCTGCCCACCGCGGGCGAAACCATCGGCGGCGCGGTTCTCTCCGAGCAGCCCGGAGGCAAGGGCGCCAATC